>JACCSN010000335.1 GCA_013812985.1 Hyphomicrobiales bacterium
TGACGAAATCGTTCAGCGTCGCCTTGATCCGCGCACGCTCGTCAGCATCGAGCGACCGATAGCGCACGGCGCGGCCGAGCGCGGCATCGGCCATGAGAGAAGCCTCGCCGCCGGAGCAGCTCATCGAAGCGAGATCGCCGCCCGGCAGCGGCCCATGGACATGCAACAGCTTCAGCGTTTCCAGGAACTCGGGGATGGATTTCAGCAGCGGGATGCCGAGCCGGGCGAAGAAGGCGGCCGTGCCCGCCTCCGAGCCGGCGATGGATGCGGTATGCGTCATGGTGGCGGCGCGCGCCTGCTCGGAGCGGCCGACCGTCATCGCCACCACCGGCTTGCCGAGCGCGCGCGCCCGGAACGCCATCCGCTCGAAGCGGGCGACCTCGCCGACCCCCTCCACGTGCAGACCGACCGCGCTGACACGGGAGTCCTCAAGAAGTCCTTCAGCGATATCGGCGAGGCTGGTCTGCGCCTGGTTGCCGGCGGTCGCCATATAGGCGATCGGCAGCCCGCGGCGCTGCATGGTCATGTTGATCGCCATGTTGGAGCTTTGGGTCACGATGGCGACCCCACGCTCCACGCGGCGCCCGCCGTGCTGGTCGGGCCACAGCAGCGCGCCATCCAGATAGTTGATAAGGCCATAGCAGTTGGGTCCGATGATCGGCATCTCGCCGGCGGCTTCCAGCAACGCCTCCTGCAAGGCCGCCCCATCCTCCGCCTCGCTGAACCCGGAGGCGTAGCAGATCGCCCCGCCCGCGCCCCGCTCCGCCAATCGCCGGGCGATCTCGATCGTCAGCCGCCGGTTGACGCCGATGAAGGCGGCGTCTGGCGCGGCCGGCAAATCGGCAACGGAGCGGAAAGCCCGGCGGCCATGCACCTCGTCGCGCGTCGGGTAGACCGGCCAAATCTGTCCCGAAAATCCCATCCGCTCCGATTGCCGTACGACCTCCGCGGCCTCGCGCCCACCAAAGACGGCGATCGACTTCGGCCGGAACAGCCGCTCCAGGCTCCTCCCCATCAAGCCCCCAGGCGGCGGAGCAAGTCCCGCGAGATGATGTGGCGGTGGATTTCAGAGGTGCCGTCCCAAATGCGCTCGACGCGAGCGTCGCGCCAGAATCGCTCCAGCGGCAGGTCCGACATCAGCCCCATGCCGCCATGGATCTGGATCGCCTCGTCGGTGACGCGGGCGAGCATCTCGCTCGCATAGAGCTTGGCGGAGGAGATCTCGCGCGTCGATTCCAGCCCCTGGTCCATGCGCCAAGCGGCGGCGAGCGTCAGCCAGTCGGCCGCGTCGATCTCCGTCACCATGTCGGCGAGCTTGAAGGAGACGCCCTGGAAACGCCCGATCGTCTGGCCGAACTGCTTTCGCGTCGCAGCATATTGCAAGGACATTTCGAGCGCCCGGCGCGCCCGACCGACGCACATCGCCGCAACTGTCAGCCGCGTTCCGGAGAGCCACTGGTTCATGGCGTCGAAGCCGCGATCCACCTCACCCAGCACTTGCGCCGCGGGCAGGCGGCATTCGTCGAAGTTCAGGATCGAGTTGTGGTAGCCGCGATGCGAGATCGAGTGATAGCCTGGGCGGATTTCCAGCCCCGGCGTGTTGTGGTCGACGAGGAAGCCGGTGATGCGCTTCTTCTTGCCGGCACGAGAGTCCTCCTCTCCAGTGGCGGCGAAGACGATGATGAAATCGGCCGCATCGGCGTGGCTGATGAAATGTTTTGTCCCGTTCAACACCCAGTCGGAGCCGTCGCGGCGCGCCATGCATTTCATCGAGCGCAGATCGGAGCCGGCATCCGGCTCCGTCATGGCGAGGGCATCCATCTTCTCGCCGCGGATCGAGGGCAGCAGATATTTTTCGCGTTGCTCGCCCTGGCAGGCCATGAGGATGTTCGACGGCCGTCCCCAATAGGTGACGAGGGCCAGCGATGCGCGGCCGAGCTCACGCTCCAGGAGCGTGAAGGTGAGCGTGTCGAGTCCGCCGCCGCCAAGCTCCGCCGGCATGTTCGGCGCGTAGAAGCCAAGCTCGATGACCTTCCGCTGGATCTCCCGCGCCACCTCGCGCGGGACCTCGCCGCTGCGGTCGACCTCCGCTTCAAGGGAATAAAGCTCGTTTTCGACGAAGGAGCGGACGGTGGAGACCACCATGTCCTGCTCGGGCGTCAGGCCGAAATGCATGCGGCGCTCCCAGGTTCCGGCAGCTCAGCCCTGTTCGGCGGCATCCGCCTCTCTCCGCTTATTCCCATAGCCGCGCGGCGTATAGGTCCAGATGCTTCCGCCGGCTTTCACCTGCCGCGTTGTGGAGGCCCCGACAAGCACCATCGTCAGCATGTCGACGCTGTCGATGTCCAGAGCCGCGAGCGGCACCGTGGTCACGGTCTCGCCGTCCCGCCCGAGATTGCGCGCCAGGATCACCGGCGTCTGCGGCGGCCGGTGCTTGAGGAGGATCGCCTTGGCGGCGTCGAGCTGGGTCCGGCGGCGGCGCGAGACCGGATTGTAGAAGGCGATGACAAAATCGGCCAGAGCCGCTGCCTGGATCCGGGCCTCGATCGCCTCCCAGGGGGTGAGCAGGTCCGACAGCGATATGGCGCAGAAGTCGTGACCGAGCGGCGCCCCGGCCCGCGCCGCCGCCGCCTGCATCGCGGAAATGCCGGGCGCCACGACAACCTCCGCTCGGCACGCGCCGTCCGGCAGGCCGCCGGCTTCCAGGCATTCGAAGGCGAGCGTCGCCATGGCGTAGATGCCGGCGTCGCCGGAGGAGACGAGCGCGACGGAGCGGCCGGCGCCGGCAAGGGAGAGCGCGCGCCTGACGCGGTCTTCCTCGGAGCCGAGCTCGGAATCGAAGCGATCCGCCCACGCGATAAGCGGCGCGACCAGATCGAGGTAGAGCGAATAGCCGACAGCCGCATCGCTCTCCGTGAGCAGCTTTCGCGCTTCCGGCGTCAGCCATTCCGGCGAGCCTGGCCCGATGCCGACAATGGCCAGCCGGCCGCGCGCACGCCCGACTTGTGAAGGTCCGATGATGTCCGGGGCTTCGGTGATTGCGCAGGTTACGCGCGCGCTCTTCCGCTTCGCAACGACCAGCTTTCCCTCGCGGCCGGCGGCGGCGAGCGCCGCTCCCTCCGCCACGCCGTGGCAGCCGACCTCCTTGAACACGGCTTCCGAAGGGTTCGCCAAGCGCGGCGACTCCGCCTCCAGCTGCTCGGCCGAGAAGAACCGGGCCGGCGCCCCGAAGTGGCGAGCTGCTTCCAGCATCGCCAGCTCGTCCGCCTTGAGATCAATGGACGCAATGCAGGCGATCGAGGCAGAAGCGAGATTGGCGCCATCGAGAGCCTCCGTCACCAGCGCGATGGCCTCGGCCGGATCGGCGCCCCGCTCGCAGCCCAGTCCGACAACAAGCCTTTTGGGGTGATAGACAAGCATCCGGGCCGCGCCGGCGCCCGCCCTGGTCGTGGCGACGAGGTGGATTGGTCCCGTCTCGGCGAAAGGAAGGCGGCTCGCCCGCAGCCAAGTCGCCTCCCCTTCCAGGCGCGCCTCGGCGCCAGCGAGCAAAGCGGCCATCACGCCCTTGGCGTCCTGCGGGTTGGCCAGCGTCCAGCCCGGCGGCGGCGCATCGAGCGCCACGCCAAAACGCCGGTCGCCAGCTGTGGTGATCGCGGCGTGGCCGCCGAGTGCGACGGCGATGCGGCGTGCCAGCTCGTTGGCGCCGTGATGCCCGCCGAGGAGCGGCACGATCTCCGCGCCGTCCTCGGAAACCGCGATGACCGGCGGCTCTTCGCGTTTGTCGGACAGAAGCGGGGCAAGAATGCGGATCAGGATGCCGGCGGCGCAGATGCCGACGAGGGGGCGGCCGGAGGCGAAGAGGGAACGGATTTCAGTGGCGGGGTCCAGGAAAACGACCATAGGGGCGGCAGAAGTAGCGCCCTCCCTCTCCCGAGGGGAGAGGGTGTCGCCGAAGGCGACGGGTGAGGGCGTGCGGCGTTCGCCGTCTGGCTCTGCCTTCCGCCGTCGCACCCCCTCATCCGGCTGCTCCGCAGCCACCTTCTCCCCATAGGAGAAGGGGTGCCCTGCCGAGGACGCCGAGACGAGGGCATGAACCTCGCCGCCGAGCGCCGCTTGCGCCCGGCGCGCCGTCGCCAGCCCTAGCGGCGTCAACGCGACGAAGACCGGGATCACGCCGCACCGCCCTTGGCGACGAGAAGCATGGAGAAATAAGGCGCCTCACCGTCGGGCGCCTTCCCCAGCGGCAGCACGCGCTCGTCCGGCCGCGTCGCGTGGGAAACATAGACGGAAAGGCTTTCAAGGTTCAGGCGAGCCAGCAATGTCTTCAGCCGCGGCAAGTGTCGCCCGACTTTCAGTATCGCCGCGGCGTCCGTCGCGGCAAGCCGGCGCTCCAGCTCCGCGTCGGGGAGCGTCGCCGGGATCACCGTCAGCAC
>JACCSN010000348.1 GCA_013812985.1 Hyphomicrobiales bacterium
AGCATGTCCCGCGTCAGCCGGTCCTTGGCCCGGGAATAGCCGGACACCGGCGTCTTGCCGGTTGTCGTGAAGACGAATCCCTTTCCGCCGGCGACGCGCGGCACGTCGCTAATGATCTGGACGGCCAGATCGGACAACGGCACGAATTGCTCGCGGCCGTTCTTTGCGCGCTCGATCGGGATCGTCCAGGACGGCGTTACGGCGGCAAGCGCCAGCTCGCCGGTTACCAGCCCGCCAACCTCTTCCTCGCGTTGCGCCGTCACCAGTAGCAGCTTGACCAGCGGGCCGAACGGATAGCCGGCGCCGTCGCAGGCCTGCCACAGCCATCGGATTTCATCGTCGCTCAGCACGCGGTCGCGGCTCGTCTCCGCCGCCGGCGGCTTCACCCCCGCACATGGCGAGATTTTGAGAATGTCCCGCTCGATGCACCAATTGAACAGGCGACGGATTGCGGCGAGCGTGCGGTTGGCGGTCACCCCCCGGCCCCGGTCAACAATCTTGTCCAGCAGATCGATCACGTCGCGCTTGGCGATGTCCTGGACGCGCTTGTCACCCCACGCCGCCATGACCTCGCGATCCAGCAGGCGTTCAGTCTCCCCGGCCGTCCGGTTCTTGCTGGCGTGGCGTTTCAGGAAATCCGCTGTCACGCTCTTGAACAAGTCGCGGTCGTGATCGTCGCGGCTGGTCAGTTTCGCCGCCTTTTTCTCCGCTGCCGGGTCCAGGCCTTTGGCGACCTCCAGGAGGGCATCGCGCGCCTTTTGCCGGGCCGCAGCAAGCTCCAGGACGGGATAGGGCTCCAGGGTCAATTTCCGGGGCTTGCCAGCGTGGCGATACCGGACGGCCCACCCTTTCTTGCCGGACGGGTAGACGACGAGGTAAAGCCCTGTCATCTTGCCGTCGGGAATTTCGCGAGCGGTCGGACCCGGTTTCGCCTGCTCAATAACCGCCGCCGTAAGCCCCTTCGCCATATCAGTTGCTCCCGAAAGGTAACGCTGAGGTAACGAAACGGGCGCGTTAGAGCCTGTTACCTTGTGTTCCTAACAGTAGCTAACGGGAGCCGGAGATACAAGTGGGGTTCACGGCATGTTCCCGCTGGAATGTTCTGATTTGTTAGGGTATGAAATGCCCTGAAATGTGACTTTTAATCAGTAGGTCGTGGGTTCGATCCCCACAGGGCTCACCAATCCAAATGCATTCGGACGCACCAGCCTGAACCGGACAGCCGCCCCGCAAGGGCCAAGGCGGTTCGCAAGTTCGAAACAGGACGCCGGGCGCGTCAAGCTCATCGAGGAGACGCACTTGCAGGACGAAAGATCGAGCAAGCGTGGCGGGCCTGACCGGCAGCACGTCAGCGGCGGCAAGGGATATGAGGTCGACGAGCTGGCGAAGAAGCATGGCATCTCGAACGACCAAGCTAGCCGGCTGATCCGGCAGATCGGCGACAACCGCGAAAAGCTCGACGAGGCCGCGGAGAAGCTGAAGAAACGCTGATCCAGGCCGGACCGCGGTTGAACCAACACGCCTGACGCGGGGGCTATCCTGGTCGTGACGCGGCCAGGTCACAAGCTGGGCGCAACCTTGGCGATGTCCGGTTTCCGGTAGAGCAGAAGCGTCTTATAGGCGCCGGCCGGTTCCACGAGCCCGCGCGCCTCGAGTTCCGCGATGACGGCCCGCGTCGCGTCGAACGCCATCGACCCCGTGTAGAAAAGCAGCCATCCGCCTGGCCGAAGCTTGCGGATCATCATGCGCGCGAGATCCAGGTCCGTCAGCGCGTCGTAAGCATCGTTCTTCTCGCTGCGGAATTCGCAGAGGTGGAACAGCGTGGCCACATCGAATTCCGGCAGCAGCCGCTCTTCCAGGATGTAGATGTCGCCAAACAGCACCTTGTAGGAACGGGAGATTTCCGGCCGCTCCAGCGCCAGTTTGACGTAGGCGTCGAATTCCCCGCGCGAGGCTGTGATGCCGAGGACCGCGTTGCCGTCGCCGTTCTGAGCGGTGCGGATTCCGACATGATGGTGGGCTCCGGTCCCAAAATGGAAGATCGAGGCGTTTGCTATTTCTTGCGCCTCGAGAAACGCCACGAAATGGACGTCGCACGGGCATTGGTCCTCGTGCAGGTCCCAGACAGCATCCCATTCGTTGAGCATTTTTCCTCCCTGCCGGCAGGCGCGAGGCAGCCGCGTCACAATCTTTGCGTCTTTGCGCTTTGGAAAAGAGCAGATCAGGACTGTCAAAGAACTGAAGCGGTGCATGAAGGCGGCCCCGATCTTTTGGACGGGGGCCGCTTGATTGGTCCCTGTGCGTCAGGGATCGTCGCTTTTCGCGTCGGCTGCGCCGGGGTCAGCGCACAAGATGCGGGCCGAAATAGTCCACCGTGACGCTGGCTTTCCTCGCCGGGAATCCAAGGAATCCCGCTTCCCCGGTTTGTGGAAACCTCTTCCGCCAGGCGAAGCAAAACACGCGAAACAATCCACCCGTATCTCTCGATCATCGAACCCGATGACAGGGTCAGGGAGCAGGGCAATGTCGAGCACCGCAAGCACGTTTCGCTACATCGCAATCAGGACCGTAGCCTTCGTTACCCTTACGGCCGCCTCGACCGGCCTCTTGGCGCTGCCACATCTCGGATAAGCCCGGAAACGCCAACCCTGAACGCCTCCCAGACTCCGAAACAGAACCGATGCCTTTCCGGGTCGTGAGGAATTGTGTCCGTAGTTGACATCATATCGTCCGCTTACGAGGTTGATGAATAGATCGGGTTAACGGCGAGACCAGTATTCTTCCTGGAGTTTCGCCGACTCAACCGCAAGCATGGGGCCGACGACTTCCGTCGCACGCTGGCCGGCGGCAAACACGATGTGGCAGGGGAGATCAAGCGTCGGATTTTCCTGGTGGTCGCCCGTCTGTTGTTTCAGGTCTCTCTCGGTCTGGGTAATTACTCACCCCCTTGGCCTCAAGGTATGGCAGGCGCGCCATTGACGCCGGTTTGAGGGGCTGATTCAAACTCGGGATGACTCCCGAGGCGCTTGATTCGCTGAGCCGGCAAGAGCTGATGGCGCTGATTTCGGGGCTCGTCG
>JACCSN010000366.1 GCA_013812985.1 Hyphomicrobiales bacterium
CGCTCCAGCTCGTTGACGCGGGGGGCGGTGACCAGCTGCTTGCGGAAGAGCTCCTGCACGTTGCCAAGCTCCTTCTGCACATTCTCAATTTCCTCGGCCTTGGCTTTCGTCTGCGCTTCCAGCCCGAGGATTTCTTCTTTCAGCTGGCCGACACGCTCCTTGAGCTGCGCCTTCTCGCCGGCGCGCGAGGATCGCCGCAGCTCAAACAGCCTCTCCTCGCCCGCGATCAGCCGCTTCACCACCGCGTCATCGAGGCGCGACAGGAGTATCTCGGGGAAAACCGGCCGTTCCGCGCCATCCTGCTCCGCTTCAAGCCTCGCCTGCCGGGCGGAGAACTCGTCAAGGCTCTTGGAGACGATTTCCAGCCGCGCCCGCGTCTGGACAGGATCGAGACGGATCAGCACATCCCCGGCCTTGACCTCGTTGCCGTCCGTGACCAAGAGCTCGCCGACGACCCCGCCTGTCGGGTGCTGCACGGTCTTCACACGCGATTCCACGACGAGGGTGCCCGGCGCGATCACGGCGCCGGAGATCTCGGCCATGGCCGCCCAGCCGCCAACGCCGCCGACCAGGAGCACGGCGGTCGCCAGTCCCGCTAAAGCATGCCGGCGGATCGAGGCCGTGCGCGGGCCATGGATGTTGCTCTTCGTCATATCCGCCTCATGAACCGACCGCCGCCGTCTTGGCCGGAACGGCCGTCGGGCGCAGCACTTGCTTCAAGATTTCCTCCTTGGGTCCGAAGGCCTTCGCGCGCCCGTTCTCCAGCATGAGGACCGTATCCACGCCGGCCAGCGCGCTCGGCCGATGCGCGATCACGATGACGATCCCGCCACGGCGGCGGATTGCGGTGATCGCCCGCGTCAAGGCGTCCTCGCCGTCATTGTCGAGGTTGGAATTGGGCTCGTCGAGGATGACCAGGAAGGGATTGCCGTAAAGCGCCCGCGCCAGCGCGATCCGCTGCCGCTGGCCGCCGGAGAGCGAAGTGCCGCTTTCCCCGATCGGCGTTTCATAGCCTTGCGGCAGGCGCAGGATGAGGTCATGCACACCGGCCTCCCGAGCGGCCGCGACGATGGAGTCCGGATGCGCCTTGTCGTCGAAGCGGGCGATGTTTTGCGCCACCGTTCCAGCGAAAAGCTCGACGTCCTGAGGCAGGTAGCCGATGTGCTCGCCGAGGCTCTCGCCGGAAAACTGCTCCAGCGCCGCCCCGTCGAGGCGGACGCGGCCGCGCGCCGGCTCCCAGACGCCGGCAAGCGCGCGGGCGAGCGACGATTTTCCCGAAGCGCTCGGGCCGATGACGCCGACGGCGCTGCCGCTCTGCACCCTGAAGGTCACATCGTGCACGACAATCTGCTGGGCGCCTGGCGGCACCACCGAGACCGCTTCGACAGCCAGCGACTGGCTCGGGCTGGGCAGGGTCATGCGCTCGGCGCGCGGCGGGATCGTGGCCAGGAGCCCGTTCAGCCGTTTCCAGCCTTGCCGCGCCTGCTGAAACCCCCGCCAGTTGGCGATCGCCGATTCCACCGGCGCCAGCGCGCGGGCGCTGAGGATCGACCCGGCGATGATGATGCCGGCCGTCGCTTCCCCTTGGATGACCAGATAGGCGCCGACCCCGAGCACGGCCGCCTGCACGAGCATGCGAAGCGCCTTGGACACCGCGCCGAAGCCGCCGCTCACGTCGCCGGCGGATTGCTGCGCGTCGAGGTAGCCGGCGTTCAGCGTCGACCAGCGGGCGCGTAGCCGCCCCGTCATGCCCATCGCCTGCAGCGCTTCGGCGTTGCGGCGGCTCGCCTCGGCGAGCGAATTGCGCGCCGCACCCGACGCCGAGGCGTCCTGGATCGGCTTGCGCGTCATGAACTCGGTCATCGCCGTCATGGTGACCAGGAGAAGCAGACCGATAGTTGCGGTCATGCCGATCCAGAAATGAAACATGAAGCAAACCGCCAGATAGAGCGGCATCCAAGGCAGGTCGAACAGCGCGACAGGGCCGCCGCCGGACAGGAAGGAGCGCACCTGGTCGAGGTCGCGCAATGGCTGCAGCCCGTCGCCCTGGCTGCGCGTCTTCAAGGGCAGCTGCACGATGGTGTCGTAGACCCGCTCACTCAGGCGGTCGTTGAGCACCCCGCCGATGCGCACCAGGAGCCGCGAGCGGATGGTGTCGAGGACGGCGAGGAAGCAGAACAGCATCGCCGCCACCACCGCGAGCGTGATGAGGGTGGGCACGCTGCGGCTTGGCAAAACCCGGTCGTAGACCTCCAGCATGAAGAACGAGCCGGTGAGCATCAGGACGTTGATGATGCCGCTCAAGACTCCCACACTGAGAAAGGCGCCGCGGCACGCCATGAAGGCGGCCTGCAGCTCCGAGCGGTTAGCCCTGGGAGCAGACATGATCGTGATGTTCCCCCGACGCTGAAACTCGCGCCCAGAAGCGCGCGTCCCTTAAACTCAATTGCCCCGGAACTGGTCCGGGGCAAACTGTGTAGCACGAAATTTGTTACGAGTCGAAACTGTCAAGTCCTTAAGAAAGGGCTACAGATCGAAATCGCTGGCGTCCAGATTGTAGCGTCCGGTCAGTTCGATCTCGAATTCCGCGGCGGCGTCGTTATCGGTCGAGCCCTGGATGATCGTGTTGCCGTCGGAATAGAAATAGCGGAGCTGCCCGGCGCCGGTCAGAGGCGCCATTTCGCGGAACGTGAAATCCTGGTCGCCCGGCTGCGGACCGGCGTCGATCTCCTCCAGGTCGATGGTGTCGAGGCCCAGCTGAAAGTCCTGGATGGTGTCGCGACTGGCCCCCTGCGGGCTCTCCGATGCGCGCTCGAACACGAAGAAGTCCTCGCCCGAGCCGCCGTTCAGGATGTCCCGGCCGGCGCCCCCGATGAGGTCGTCATCGCCCGTCCCGCCGTTCAGCCTGTCACCGCCATTGCCCCCGAGCAGCGTGTCGGAGCCGCCGTTGCCGTTCAGCGTGTCGGCGAAATCGGAGCCGAACAGGACATCGCCATAGGATGTGCCATTCTTGGTGCTCCCGCCGGCATTGGAGAAGACGAAGTCGGAGCTTTGCAGGTCGTCGGCGTCAAAGCCCTCGACGGTGAGGACGTGATCGAAGCCGAAGTAATAGGCGTTCAGCGTAGCGTCGCCGAACCGGTTGTTGAAGAGCAGCGCCTGGATCTGGCTGAAATCGCTGACGCCCCAGGCGGAGACATCGATCTTGTCGCCATCCGTATCGGGGAAGAAATCGATGATCGCGTCGTCGCTGAAGCCGTCCGATCCGCGGCCGCTCATGACGAAGCGGTCATTGCCATAGCCGCCGAGGTAATCGTTGACCCCGGTGCCGCCAATCAGGTCGTCGTTGCCGCTGCCGCCATCGAGGTAATCGTCGCCGCTGTC
>JACCSN010000406.1 GCA_013812985.1 Hyphomicrobiales bacterium
GCGCGGCGAATTGATAGACGTTCAGGTGCGCCTCCGCAGGCGGGGTCGCCAAATCGATGGCGCTTCAGGCGCGCCAGGGGGTCAGCTCCCCTCCCGAATGCGGGCCGCTAAAAAACGCTCCCGTGATTCGGCCGGATCAGGCGATCTGGGGCGTCAGCACCAGCACTTCCGTCCCGATCGGCGTCCGGTTGTAAAGGTCGATGGCGTCCTGGTTGATCATCCGGATGCAGCCGGACGAGACGCTCTGCCCGATCGTATGCGGCTCGGTGGTGCCGTGGATGCGGTAGAGCGTGTCCACGTTGTTCTGCCACAGATAGAGCCCGCGCGCGCCGATCGGGTTGGTGAGCCCGCCCGGCACGCCCAGGCCGCTCTGCAGCTGGACGAGCTGCGGCTTGATGTCCGGCCGGCGCTCGACCATTTCGGCGGGCGGATACCAGTCCGGCCATTCCTGCTTGCTGTTGATGGTCGCCACGCCGGACCACTCGAAGCCCTGCTTGCCGACGCCGACGCCGTAGCGGATCGCCCGCCCGCCCGGCTGGATGTGGTAGAGATAGTGGCTCGCCGGATCGACGACGATCGTGCCGGGCGCCTGGGGCGTCCCGTAGTCGACCTCCTTGCGGAGGAACGCCGGGTCGATCTTGGTGAGGTCCACCGCGGCGATCGGAAAGCGCTCGCCGTAGACCGGCCCATACATCAGCGCGTAAGCGGGATCGGCCCCGAGCGCCGCCGGCCCGGGAACCGGCATGATCAGCGAGGCCTGCGGCGCCGCCCCCGGAGGGGTGCTGCTGCAGGCGCCGAGGAGAGCGGCGGCGCCCAGGGCCGCGCCGCCGGAAAGGATGTCGCGTCGGCTGAAAGGAGGCATAGGGGGATTTCCGAATGAAAGCGCAATTGCGCCGTGTCTACAGGAAACCGCCGCCCTCCGCTGTTGCCCGCCGGCAACGCTCCTTGCGGAACGGCGACGATTATTCGGCAGCTGGCGTGCTTGTTTGATTAAGCCGGCGTTGCAAATACTGAGATGACGCTTGCCTCCGGCCGGCCGAATATTCGGTGGGATCAACATGGCGGCGCTTCACTCGGCGATGCTGTTTGTCGTATCCGTCGCATGATCTGCTTCGTTCCCGGAAGCAGCGAACCTCCGAGCCGCGACACCAAAATGGAGTTCAGCTTCCTTCACGCCGCCGACTTGCACCTTGGCAGCCCGCTGCTCGGGTTGACCGCGAAGCATCCGGGCGTCGCCGAACGATTCGCCGCGGCCAGCCGCAACGCCTTCACGGACCTTGTGACGCAGGCGATCGAGCGCAACGTCGCCTTCGTGCTGATCGCCGGCGATGTCTATGATCGCGAGTGGAAGGACAATTCGATCGGGCTGTTCTTCAACCGCGAAGTCGCCCTGCTCGACCGGGAGAGGATCCCCGTCTTCCTGGTTAAGGGAAATCACGACGCGGCGAGCGTGGTCACCAAGACGATCGGGTTGCCGGCAAGCGTCGCGCAATTTCCGACGGCGAAAGCGGAGACGATCCGGCTCCCCGAACTCGGCGTCGCCATCCACGGCCGCTCCTTTCCCGATCGGGAAGTGACGGAGAATTACGCGCTGACCTATCCGGCGCCCGTGCCCGGGTTCTTCAACGTCGGCGTGCTGCACACATCCTGCGACGGGCGCCCCGGCCACGCCGCCTACGCGCCGTGCAGCGTGGCCGACCTCGCGAGCCGCGGCTACGATTACTGGGCGCTCGGGCATGTCCACGCCTTCGAGGTGCTCTCGGAAAACCCCTGGATCGTATTCCCCGGCAATCTGCAGGGCCGCAGCGTGCGCGAGTGCGGGCCGAAGGGCGCAGTCATGGTCGACGTCAAGGGCGGCGCCGTCGCGAACGTCAGCCACATCTCGCTCGATCGTGCGCGCTGGGCCGAAATCACCGTTCCGCTGGACGGGGTTGATCGAGAGCCCGCCGCGCTGCAAGCGATCGAGGAGCGCATACAGGAACTTGTGGCCGCCGCCGGCGACCGCATGATCGCGCTCCGCGTCCGCCTGACCGGCGCGAGCGGCCTCGATCGCGCCATCCGCTCGGACCCGCGCCGATTCGCCGACGAAGTTCAGGCGGCCGCCCATCATTGCGGCGAAGAGGTCTGGCTGGAACAGCTGAAGGTCGACACCGCGGATGCCGGCGGGAATGGGGACGACCATCCCGCCGTCTCGACGCTCGATCTGGCGGCGATGCTCGACGGCCTGGAGCATGATCCCACTTTGCGCGCGAAAGCGGCCGAGCTTATCGCGACCGTGGCCGCCAAGCTTCCCGGCGGGATGGAGATGGATGAGACGCCTCTCTCGGCAAACCTCGACGCGCTTCTGAGCGAAGCGCGAGCGCTCCTGCTCGGGCGCGCCGGCCCGCCGGCGCGGTGCTGAGCCATGCGGTTGCGCCGGCTGGAGTTCGAGCGCTACGGCCCCTTCACGGGGCAGAGCCTGAGCTTCCGCCCCGACGCGAAGCTGCACGTCGTGTTCGGCGAGAACGAAGCGGGCAAGAGCTGCGCGCTCGCCGCCATCACCGACCTTTTCTTCGGCATCGAACGGCAGACACGCTACGACTTCCTGCATGAGGGCAGGGAGTTGCGGATCGCGGCGGAGATCGAGGCGCGCGACGGCAGCCAGCTGCAATTCCGGCGGCGTAAGGGAAACAAGAACACGCTGCTGTCAGCGGGCGATGCGCCGCTCGGCGATAACGCGCTGGCGCCCTTCCTCGGCGGGGTGACGCGCGAGGTCTTCTGCCGCGCCTTCGGGCTCGGCACCGAGGCGCTCCGCAAGGGCGCGGATGACATGCTGAAAAGCGACGGCGACGTCGGGGCGACCCTGCTCGCCGCCGCCTCCGGCCTGCGCGGCGTCAAGGAGCTCCGGCGAAGCCTGGAATCCGAGGCTGAGCAAATCTTCGACGACCGGCGCGCGCAGCATCGGCGCTTCTACCAAGCTCTGGACCGCTACGAAGCAGCCCGAAGCGCCATAAGCAAACTCACGCTCAAGTCTACGGACTGGAAGGGCCTCAACGCGCGAATCAACGAACTTCAGGAGCGTTTGAACGGGCTCAGGAGCCAGCAGGATGAAAAGGCGTCCGAGCAGGCCAAGATTTCGCGACTAAAGCGCTTGGCGCCGCAGGTCGCCCTGATCGACGGCGATCTCCGCGCGCTGGCCGAACTCGGCGAGCTGCCGGCCACGCCGGACGGCTTCGCCGCGCGGCTGCGCGCCTCGCTGGACGCCGTAAGCCATCAACGGGACGCGCTGGCTCGCGCCAAAGCCGACGAGGAGGTCGTCCGCCAGGATCATGATTCCATCGAGGTGGACGCGGCGGTGCTTGCCGCATCGGCCGAAGCGCAGCGCCTGTTCGCGGAGACCGGAGCCTACGCCGCCGATCGCCGGGATATGCCGCGCATCCAGGGCGAAGCGGAAGACTTTCAAGCCTCGATCGAGGCGCTCGCCGTGCGTCTCGGCCTTTCCGAAGCAGACGGGATCGAAGCACAGCAGCCGACGGACGCGGCCAAGGCTCTGCTCAACAGCCTGATCGCCGATGGGCGGTCGATCGGGGGCGACCTCGCCGGCAAGCAGGAGCAGCTCCGCGTCGAGCAACGCGGCCTGGACGAGCTGAAGCGCCAGCACGCCGCACGGGGCGCTCTGACCGATCCAAAGCCTTTGCGGGACCGCTTGAGCGCGCTCGCCCCCGTTCTCAGCCAGATCGAAAAACGTTCCGACGCCGGTCTTGCAATTCGCAAGGAGGAGGGGCGGCTGGCGGACTTGGCGTCCCGGCTTCTGCCGCCCGTCGGCGATTTCGAGAAGGTCGCCCGCGCCGCACTGCCCACTTCGGATAGCGTTGCGCGCTTTCGCGCCGCGACCGACGCGACGGACGGGGAGATCAGCCGCGCCAAAGAGCGCGTGGCGGCCGCCGACGAAGCCGCGCGCGCCGCCGAGGCGCGGCTTCATCCGTTGAGCCTGTCGGGCCCGGTTCCCTCGCCGGAGGCGATCGCCGCTGTCCGCGCCGAGCGCGATGTCCATTGGGACTCGTTGCGCGCCGCCCTCTCCGACGCGGCCGGAGCGTTGACCGGACCGGGGCTCACCGCAGCAATATCGAATTTCGAACGGCTGAAATCCGACGCCGACCGCATCGCCGACCAAGCCGCCGACGATGCCAAGCGGATATCGGATCACGCCACCGAGACACGTATTCTGCGCGAAGAGCGGCGCAAAGGCGAAGAAGGTCGAGAGCGGCTAGCCGGCTTGGCAGCGGCGTCCGCGGATGCGCTCGCCGGCTGGGCCGACCTTTGGGCGGGCGCCGCGATCATCCCGCTGAAGCCGGCGGAGATGCAGCTCTGGCTGAGCGGCGTCGCCGGCCTGATCGAGCGCCGCGACGCCGTGCAGTCCTCCAGACAGGATCTCGCAGCCCTCGACGCCAGGATCAGGAGCGTCGAGCCCGCCCTGCGTAGGCTGGCGGCGGAACTCGGGCTGATTGCTCCCGAAACGCTGGAGGTCGGGCTGGTCGCGGGCCAAGTCCAGGCCCGACTCGACGAATTGAGCGCCGCCTGGGACGAGGCGCGCGATCTCGACACGCGGCTTCGCGACACGCAAGCCCGCGCCGAGCGCCTGGCGAGCGACGCGAGCGAAGCAGCGCGGGGCGAGACCGCGTGGCAATCGCATTGGCGGCCGGCCTTGTTGGGCGCTGGATTGGGTCCCGATCTCACGCTGGATCAGGCGGAATCCGTGCTGGCAGCCTGGGACGAGGCGCCGACGATGCTCCGCGAGCGGGCGAACCGCCGGAAGCGCGTCGCCGGCATGCAGCGCAACGTCGAGGGATTCGAGGATGAGGCGCGACAGCTGATCGCGCAGGTGGCCCGCGATCTGGCCGGCATGCCGGCGGACTTCGCGGTCAAGGCGTTGAACGAGCGACTGTCAGCCGCCAGCCAAGCCGCGGCGCGGCGGGCGGAAGCCGGAAAGCGGCTGTCCGAGGGTCGGCTACGAAGCGCCGCCGCCGAGCGGGCGCTAGCCGAGGCGGAGACCGCGCTCGCTCGGCTGAAGGCGGATTTGCCCGGCCATGCCGATTTGCACGGTTCCGATCTGGACCAGGCCTGCGCCCGCCTGGTCAGCCGCGACGAGCTTCGGGCGGCGGTCTCGGATAAACGGACGCAGTTCGCGACGCAAGCGGAAGGCCTGGACGAGGCCACGGTGAGGGGCGATCTCGCGGCCTTCGACCCCGACCAGGCCGAGGCGGCGCTTCGACGGCTGGCGGAGGACCAGCGGGCGCTCACCGACGAAGCCAACGAGGTTTACGCCGATCATCGCGACGCCAATAACCGGCGCGAGGCGCTGGAGCAAGGCATCGGCGCCGAGGTGGCCGCGCAGCAGCGGCGCGGCGCCGAGGCGGAGCTGGCGTTGGCGGCGCGCGAATGGGTGGTGCTGCGGCTCGCCGCTCTCCTGCTCGGCGAGACAATGGAGCGGCATCGCGCCGGTCAGCAGGACCCGCTGATGCAGCGGGCCGGAGACCTGTTCTCAACCGTGACTTGCGGCAGATACGCGAGCTTGGTCCAGGACTACGACGACGACGACGCGCCGCGTCTGGCCGGGCTGCGCCCGTCGGGCGAGCGCGTTCCGGTGCC
>JACCSN010000420.1 GCA_013812985.1 Hyphomicrobiales bacterium
GCAGCCGGACGTGATTGTGAAGATGAAGGACGGATCCGTGGTGCTCGGCGAGGTCGCGTCAATAAGCAATACTGAGTCCTTTGTGATCGATAAACTCGAGAGCATGTAAACCTCGCTTCCAGAAACAAATGTCTCAGCTAAATCCGACATGACCATGTCAAAAGACAGTGCAAATCAGACCTTGACAGGTCATAATTACTCGCCCCCAGCTGACCCTGGCCGGGGTATGACCGGCGGTTTCTGGTGGAAATAGATGTCACACTTGCTTCGATTTATTGCTCTCTACGGCTGGAAAGAGAATTTTGAATTTCCATCTCGACCAAGCGTTATAGTGGAGCTAATTGAGGACGCCGGGATTACGCCAAACAAGATAGCGATCTTTGTGCCTGGCGAGAACGAATTTAGACGCAGAACGCTTTCGAAACGGACTACCCTGTTAGATATTATATCGCCATTTACTAATTACAATTCGATAGCTTTTGATGAGCCGATCAATGGAAATTTTCTAAACGTGAAATCTCATATGTCTGTGAGCCTGGAAAGGAACCGCTACATAATAGCAAAGTTCCGATCTCATTTTAACACGAATGATGTGATCCAAAACATCCGCGCTGCTTGCAAGTATGTAACCCCTAGATATGGGTTCTCGCATTCGGAAATCGGGCCACTTGCTTTGGCGTTTCCTGCTGGAGTCGGGATAACTCGAATTGATCGTGACACATTAAAAAGGATTGACAGCCTCGGCCATAGCCTTCGCCGCACCAATGAGCATCTTGCGGGCAAGCTCCACGACGTTTACGGCGTCAACGTGCTCTCGCCCTTGCACCTTGAGCGGCAAGTCGAAGGCCAAAGCTTGCGCGATTGGATCGGGGCGGGAGCGCGCGGCGACCTGCTCACGATCAAGGACGAGGTGTTCGCCTGGATCGTGCCGGATTCCGTCCGCCCCGCGGTCCGCGCGACCCTGTTCAGCGAGGGCGCGCTGATCGCGACGGTTTGATCGGGCCGTCAGGCGTATGCCGCGTTCCGAGCACACCGGCTCCCGCCCGCGCCGCGCCCGCCCCCGTTGTGCACTGACCGGCCCCTTGCTACACCTGTCGCAATGCTGACATCCGGGCGGGCCCGGCGAGCACGACGACACGGCGGGATCGGCCCCGCTGAGGGGACCTAAGGGGAATGGAGTACTTCCTCCAGCAGCTCATCAACGGGCTGACGCTGGGTTCGATCTACGGCCTGATCGCCATCGGCTACACGATGGTCTACGGCATCATCGGCATGATCAACTTCGCCCATGGCGACATCTTCATGGTGGGCGCCTTCGTGGCGCTGATCGTCATCCTCGGGCTCGGCCTTGTCGGCTCCTCCGGCATGGCCTTCATGCTTCTGGCGCTCATCATCGTGCTGGTCGTGGCGATGACCTTCACCTCCGTCTGGGGCTGGACGGTGGAGCGGATCGCCTACCGGCCGCTCAGGGGCTCGTTCCGCCTCGCCCCGCTCATCACCGCCATCGGCATGTCGATCGTCCTGCAGAACTTCGTGCAGATCACCCAGGGCGCGCGCAACAAGCCGCTGCAGCCGATCATCACCGGCGG
This sequence comes from Hyphomicrobiales bacterium, assembly GCA_013812985.1. The sequence continues at coordinate 1,590 of JACCSN010000420.1, forward strand.
CTACCGCCTGATGGAAGGCTCGACGGAAAACGGCGCCATCGCGGTGCAGATCTCCACCATGCAGATCGTCATCATCGTCACGACCTTTCTCCTGATGCTCGGCTTCTCGCTCCTGATCGCCAAGACCCCTCTGGGCCGCGCCCAGCGCGCCTGCGAGCAGGACCAGAAGATGGCCTCGCTGCTCGGCGTCGACGTCGACCGCACGATCTCGCTCACCTTCGTCATGGGCGCGGCGCTGGCGGCGGTGGCCGGCACCATGTATCTGCTTTATTACGGCGTCATCGACTTCTACATCGGCTTCCTCGCTGGCGTGAAGGCCTTCACCGCAGCCGTCCTCGGCGGCATCGGCTCGCTCCCCGGCGCCATGCTCGGCGGCATCCTGATCGGCCTTATCGAGACCTTCTGGTCAGGCTATTTCAGCCTGGAATACAAGGACGTGGCCGCCTTCTCGATCCTCGTCATCGTGCTGATCTTCCTCCCCTCCGGCCTGCTCGGCCGGCCGGAAGTCGAGAAGGTCTGAGCGTGGCCAGCGCGGAATCCCTCGGCAGCGCTTCCGATACCCGTTC
>JACCSN010000438.1 GCA_013812985.1 Hyphomicrobiales bacterium
GCGGCTGGAGGTCTCCGAACGGACGATCTACCGCGACGTCGCCGACCTCGTCTCGTGCGGCGTGCCGATCGACGGCGAAGCGGGCGTCGGCTACATCATGCGGTCCGGCTTCGAGCTGCCGCCGCTGATGTTCACCCGCGACGAGCTGACCGCGATGATCCTCGGCGCCCGGCTCGTCGGCGCCTGGGGCGGTGCGAAGCTGGCGCTGGCGGCGGAAGAAGCGCTCGTCAAGATCGAGGGCGTGCTGCCCGCGGCCGAGCGGAACACGGTGTCGCGGACCAATCTGTTCACCCTCGGCTTCGACCTGCCGCAAGCGACCCGCCACGTTCTCGACGAGCTCGACCTTGCCATCCGCGGCCGCCGCCGGCTCGATGCCGTCTACGAAGCGCTCGACGGGACACGGACGGAGCGCGTGCTGCGGCCGCTCGGGCTGTATTTCTGGGGCAAGGTGTGGACGCTCGCGGCCTGGTGCGAGCTGCGCGAAGATTTCCGCAGTTTTAGGGCCGACCGGCTGAGCGTTTTGGGCGAGCTTGAGGTGGGCTTCCGTGACGAGCCGGGACGGACGCTGAAGGATTTTCTGCGGCGGTGGGCGGAATGCCCGCCCGTCGCTGGCGACGAGCCGTAGAAAGGGCCGGCTGAAAATCGCTTCTTGGGCGCGCTGAGCTTAGGCTCGGGCGATGAGCGGCCCGATTCGCATCATCGGTATTGATCCGGGGCTCAGGCGCACCGGCTGGGGCGTGGTGGACTCGGCTGGCTCGCGATTGTCGTTCGTCGCGGCGGGGACGATCCTGCCGGACGACAAGCTGCCGCTGGCGCAGCGGCTTTGCCTCATCCATGACGGGCTGGCCCGGGTTCTGGAGGAATTCTCGCCCGACGAGGCCGCGGTGGAGGCGACGTTTGTCAACCGCGATGCGGCGGCGACGCTGAAGCTCGGCCAGGCGCGCGGGGTCGCCATGCTGGTCCCGGCGCGCGCCGGGCTCACGGTCGCCGAATACGCGCCGAACGCGGTGAAGAAGACGGTGGTCGGCGCCGGGCACGCCGAGAAGCGGCAGATCCGGGTGATGGTGGCGATGCTGTTGCCTCGCGCCGTGTTCGACAGCGACGATTCGGCCGATGCGCTGGCGGTGGCGATTTGCCATGCGCATCATCGCGGGGCGGCCAGGCGGTTTCAAATTGCAAGCGTGAGTTGACCAGTTCTTGATGGCGTTCAGGTATCGTTCTAAACTGCTCCATCTTTGGAGGTGAAGATGAGAGTTTCAAAGGCCGGTCAGGTGGAAATTCCACCAGCCATCCAGGACAAAGCGGAAATCTATCCTGGCGCAGAGGTGGACATGCAGTTTGAGGATGGCGCAATCGTTGTTCGCCGGAGCGAGCCAAAAAAGCGCGTCCAGGAATTTTCCGCGGACATTCGCCAGCTTCGAAATAGGACGGAGGCGAATGAGGGGCGAACGGCAAGGACACTGGAGGAAGTCGAGGGACTCAGCCGAGGAGAGCAGTTTGTCCAGCTTCTCACGGATGCCGGCATAGGTCGCATGACGACCGATGAGTTCATGGAGATGATGCGCGGCCCTTATGAAGACCTCGATCCTCGTTGACACCAACGTCTTAGTCGACGTGATGACGCTGAGCGATGCCTGGTTCGATTGGTCGAGGGCTGCTCTAAAGCTTGCTGTAGAACAGTCTCGTGTCGTGATTTGTCCGATCGTCTATGCCGAAATAGGAGCCCGCTTCAAGAGCGCCGAGGAATTGGACCGGCAACCCTTCATGCGGTTCCTTGAGAGGGAAAGCACTCCTTGGCGCGCAGCTTTCCTCGCCGGCAAAGCGCATCTCCAGTACCGACAGCGCGGGGGAACAAAGCTCACAACTCTGTCGGATTTCTTTATTGGCGCGCATGCGCTTGTCGCCGAATACGATCTGCTCACCAGGGACAGCCGTCGGTTCGAAACCTATTTTCCCAGCCTGACGCTGATCTCGCCGGACACCCATCCGTGATCGGCAAGCTCAAGGGCACGGTCGATTCCTTCGGGCCGGACTGGGTGATCCTCGACGTGCACGGCGTCGGCTATCTGGTCCACTGTTCCGGGCGGACGCTGGAGGCGCTGCCGGGGGCGGGGGAGGCGGCGGCGCTGGCGATCGAGACGATCGTGCGCGAGACGGAGATCAAGCTGTTCGGCTTCGCTTCCGACGTGGAGCGGGAATGGTTCCGGCTGCTGCTTTTGGTGCAGGGGGTGGGGGCCAAGGTGGCACTCGCCGTCCTGAGCACGCTGAAGATCGGCGACCTCGCCTCGGCCATCGCGCTGGGGGATAAGGCGATGGTGGCGCGCGCGCCCGGAGTCGGGCCGAAGGTGGCGGCGCGCATCTGCGCCGAGCTGAAGGACAAGGCGCCGGCGCTCACCGGCATCGACGCGGGGGCGGCCCGGCTGCAGGCGGCGCTCGGCGACAAGGTGGCCCCGCGGCCGGCGGCGGAGGCGGTCTCGGCGCTGGTCAATCTCGGCTACGGCCAGGCGCAGGCCGCCGCCGCGATCGCGGCGGCGATTGCCGAGGCGGGGGAGGCGGCGGAGACGGCGGGGTTGATCAGGCTGGGGTTGAGGGAATTGGCGCGGTGAGCGGCACGTCGCTCAAGGCCCACAAGAGGGTCGCACTCAATGCGGCAAGCCTTGCCCAACTGGGCCGGCTCGACGAGGCGCGCGCAGAGGTCGAACTGTTCCTCGTCGGCAACCCGCATCTCACAACCCGTCACTGGGCCGCGACGGAGCCATTCCGCGACGCTGCGACGCTTGAGCATTTCGTTGATGGTTTTCGCAGGGCCGGTTTTCCGGAGTGACGGCCGGCATGCTATAGTCAAGGCATAGGGGGGCCGCGCATGGTCAAATTAACAACACTGGGTTTTGGCAATCCATACGAACTGAGTGAGAATGAATTAAAGCTGCTCAAGCTCTTCAAAGGTTGCATGCCTGACCAAGGAATTTAGTTAGACACGATGCGAGAAGCATTTGATCGTGTTGAGGACTTGGAGGCTGCACAGGTAGGTCTGGCAAACCGCTCCTATATCAGGCTGATACCTCTTCCAAACTTTGGGGCATATATACGAGTGTGACCCAAGGTCCCGGACGACAAGAGCGTGACAGAGGCCGCATGGACGCCGCCACTCCGGCTTCCGTGAAGCGGGGGCCTTACAAGAAACGGGCGTGAACCTTAAGCTGCTGTCGGAGGGTTGATCATGCGGATATCGGGTGCGCAGCGCGTGGTGATCGTCGGCGGTCTCGCGGCACTTTCGTGGGGGGTATGGGAGCGTTACGAGGGCCGGCGAGAGTTGATCCGAGACCTCTATTACATCGATCCCCCTTGGGTCCCAGCCGCCGTTGCGGTTGCGGTGCTCGGCGGAGCTAGCCTCTGGGCGCTGCTCGGCTTCAGACAGGGCCGAAATACCGACTGAGACGCTACCCGGACGACTACCCGCCTGTTAGCTTTTTGGTGAGTAGCTGGGGATCGGCTGTCCGCCTGCTTGCCCCGAGGAAGTTCTGCGGCGAAGGCCCCACCTACTCCTCAAAGCGACCCGTGGCGTCACG
>JACCSN010000439.1 GCA_013812985.1 Hyphomicrobiales bacterium
GGGCTCCGGCGGCGAAGGCGGCGCCTGCCGCCCCGGTCACCACCGCCGCCGCTCCGCCACCTCCACCGCCGCCCGCGCCGGCCGCCGCATCCCAGCCCCCGCCGGCATCGTCACGGAGCTCGGACGACTCGCCTTCAACGTTGCGCGACCGCCTGCAGTCCCAGCCGGCGACGCCTGAAGAGCCGGCCGAAGGCGATGACCCGCTCGTGGTGTATTGAGACGGCGCATCGGATTGGTTCGACGGATGGCGTCGCAAGACCCGGTGCTTCCGTCAACGCCCTGTTTTCACCTGGTCGGGCTCGCCGCAAAAATGAACGGCAGATGAACGGTCCCTTACGTCTCAGTTCAGGGCGCGACCTTTAGGTTGTCGACATCGGTTAGAGACTGCGGGTCAAGATCGGTAAGGAGGCGCGCCGCATGTGGTGGAGGAAGAAGGCCGCCAGCGGCCTTCTGGCGCTATCAGTTCTCGTTTTCGCCACTCCGGCGGACGCGTCGGGCCGGTCCGTTGACCTCGGTGAAGCCGGCGTCAAGTCGATGTCTGGCCTCGAACGCGGTCGTAGCCGCCGCGACGAGATCGAGTGGAGCCGGCGCGTTCAATATGACGGCGGGTTATACCGGCAACCAGACCGCCGCGCCGCCATGCTGTCGCCTCCAGAGGTGCGCCGGATCCTGCGCGCCAACGGGTTCCGGCAAATCCAGTATCTGGACCGCCGGGGCAGGATCTATCAGGTGCAGGCAACGGATCAACGTGGCCAACGCGTGGGTCTTGTGGTGAGCGCCCGCAGCGGCGCCGTCCTGACCTCGTATCGTTTGAATTAAGACCTTTCCCGCAGCCCGCGTGACGCAGGCGGCGGGGAGATCGGGCGCCGACAACGCCCCCTCCGGCGTCCGATCAGGCCGGCGGTCGCGAGACCGCCGGCCTGTGCTTGTCCGGCGGCTGGCGGAGCTTGCTGAAATCGGCCGCTGGTCCTATCTGCTGGCCTCGTCTCCAGGCGCCGGCCGGGAGGCTTCTTCGCTTCAGGTGGCGCGTGGCCGGTCTCGTCGAAATCCCGAGCAATCCCATTCCCCGCGGCGCGGTCTGCGACACGGTGCGAACCGAGGATGGCGTCGAGCTGCGCTATGCGCGCTGGCCGGCCAGCCGGTCACCGGTGCGCGGCACCGTGATCATCCTGCATGGCCGCACCGAGTTCATCGAGAAATACTTCGAGATCATCGCCGATCTCCGCCGCCGGGGGTTCGCGGTGGCGGCGTTCGACGCGCGCGGGCAAGGCGGCTCGGCGCGGCTCCTGGCCGACCGCCGCAAGGGGCACGTCCGCGACTTCGCCGATTACGTGAACGATTTCGACACCCTCATGCAGGAGGTGATCCTCCCCGATTGCCCGCCCCCCTACCATGTCCTCGCGCATTCCATGGGCGGCATGGTGGCGCTGCTCTCGGCCGAGCGCGTGCGCACGCAGGTCGAGCGCATGGTGATCACCGCGCCGATGATCGCGCTGGCCCGCTTGTCGTCGAGGCGTCTCGCCCAGGCGACCGGCTTTCCCATGTATTTCGGGCTGGGCGAATCCTTCATGCCCGGCCACGGCGCCACCGTTCTCCAGACGCGGCCGTTCGCCGGCAACCTGGTGACGAGCGACCCCAAGCGCTACGGGCGGGCGCTCGCTGTCGTCGAGGCCGAGCCGTCGCTCGGAATCGGCGGCGCCACCATCGGCTGGGTCAATTCCGCCATGCGCGCCTCATGCCGGATGGCGGAACCCGATTTCGCCGGGAAGGTCCCCATGCCGGTTCTCCTCGTGCTCGCCGGTTCCGACACCATCGTCAGCAACCGCGCCGCGGAAAGCTTCTCGCGCAGGCTGAAGACGACGGCGCACCTGCAGATTCCGGGGGCGCGCCACGAGATCCTGATGGAGCGCGACGAGTTCCGCGATCAGTTCTGGGCGGCTTTCGACGCCTTCATGGACGGGCGGAAATAGCCGATCGCCGTTACTTTACTCGGCGCAGTCTTACTCGGCGGCCTCCCGAACCACGCTTGCGGTGTCCTCCAGGAGCCGGAGCAGCGAAGCGGCGAGCGCGGCGAGATCGGAGGTGAGCCGCTCGAATCCGTTATGCGGCTCCAGGTCGTATTCGTCCATGTAGAGCGCGCGATTGACCTCGATCTGCAAGGCGTGCAGGCCGCGCGCCGGCCGTCCGTAATGCTCGGTGATGAAGCCGCCCGCATAAGGCTTGTTCCGGCAGACGGTGTAGCCGAGCGCATTGAGGGTCGTCGCCGCGCGGTCGGTCAGCTCCGGCATGCAGCTCGTCCCGAAGCGGTCGCCGAGCACGAAATCGGGCCGGACCCGGCTCGGGCCGCCCCGGATGTTGGACGGCATGGAATGGCAGTCGATCAGGACCGACATGCCGAAGGCGACGTGGGTTTGCGCCAGAAGGCGGCGCAAGGTGTCGTGATAAGGGCGGTAGATGCGCTCGATTCGCCCGAGCGCCTCCTCGACCGGGAGCGGCCCCTTGTAGATGTTGGAGGTGTCGCTGACGACGCGCGGAATTGTGCCGAGGCCCCCGGCGACCCTGAGCGAGCGGATATTGGCGAAAGATGGGAGCCTGCCGGCGAACATCTTGGGGTCGAGCTCATAGGGCTCGCGATTCACGTCGAGGTAAGCGCGCGGGTAGACGGCGCTCATGAGCGGCGCGCCGAGCCGCACGACCGGCGCGAAAAGCCGGTCGACGAGCAGGTCCTCCGAGCGCCGTATCTCGTTCCGGTCCAGGCAGGTGGAGGCGAGGAAATCCGGCGGGTAATAGCGCCCGCTATGCGGCGAGTTGAACACGAAGGGGACGGTCTGCTCCTTGGGGAGGTGGATCTCGCAAGCCGGAGGCCTGCCCTCCTCGGCCAAGCCCGAACCGCCTTCCTCCTCATCTCGCATCGTCATGACCTCTGAGCATGTTCCGCCAATGTGACCCGCGGCCGGGGCGCTGTCCATGATGCGCGCGGAGCGGCGCGTTGCAGGCGTCCTGCTTACCCGATATTTACCGCGGCCAAGCATGGTGCTTAGCCATGAACGTGATCGACCATTCTTTCCGAGGACGCCTGATGGCCCGTATCCTGCTCGCCGAAGACGACGAGGACATGCGGCGTTTTCTCACGCGGGCCTTGGAGCATGCGGGCTACCAGGTCGTGTCGTGCTCCAACGGGCGGAGCGCCTACGAGCGGCTGAGGGAAGAGCCCTTCCACGTGCTCCTGACCGATATCGTCATGCCGGAGATGGACGGCATCGAGCTGGCGCGCAAGGCGAGCGAGCTCGACCCGGACCTGAAGATCATGTTCATCACGGGCTTCGCCGCGGTGGCGCTCAATCCCGATATGCAGGCCCCGCGCGACGCCAAGATCCTGTCCAAGCCCTTCCACCTGCGCGACCTGGTCGGCGAGATCGGGCGCTTGATCGCCGCTTGAGCCGGCTCTTCCAGGAACCGCTCGCCAAAGCCTTTCTCAAGCGATCGCCGCCGCCCTTGCGTGCTTGCGGGGCAGCGGCTATATCGGCCGGCACCTACCTTTCGGGCGCGTAGCTCAGCGGGAGAGCACTACGTTGACATCGTAGGGGTCACAGGTTCGATCCCTGTCGCGCCCACCAATCTTTTCAATGACTTAGTAACTGGTCGGGGGCCGACCCCGACGCGGCACTCACGAAATCCACACCAACACGCCGGGAATTTGGCCAGAGTAGCGACTGAACCACGGCCCTCGTCCGGCGGCTGCGACTCGTCTTAAGAATCGCTCGTCGGGATCAGACTGCGTTGGGCGAGCTCTCGCTCACCAGGAGCCAACTCTATCTGACGCCCGAGCGGGTGGAGCTGATGCA
>JACCSN010000460.1 GCA_013812985.1 Hyphomicrobiales bacterium
CCCCTATTGTCATCCCGGTATGGCCGCAAGGCCAAGACCGGAATCCATAAACGCCTTCGGCAAAGAATCGTTCGCGGCCGAGGACGTTCGGAGCCGCCGCGTTTATGGGTCCCGGACTGCCGCTTCGCGGCATCCGCGATGACAACCTCTTAGGTTGCTGCTGCACATATCGGACTGAAGAGAAGGAACATCGAACATGGCAGTAAAAATCAGACTGGCGCGGGGCGGGGCGAAGAAGCGGCCGTTCTACCGCATCGTGGTGGCTGACGAGCGGGCGCCTCGCGACGGCCGCTTCATCGAGAAGGTGGGCACCTACAACCCCCTCCTCCCGAGCGATTCCGCCGAGCGCGTGACGCTCGACCTGGAGCGCATCCAGCACTGGCTGTCGCACGGCGCGCAGCCGACCGACCGCGTGCTCCGCTTCCTCGACAAAGCCGGCGTGAGGACGCGCGAGGCGCGCTCCAACCCCAACAAGGCGGAGCCGGGCACGAAAGCCAAGGAGCGCGCCACCGCCCGGGCCGCCAAGGAAGCCGCCGCCGACGCGCCGGCGGAGGAAAGCGCGGCGGGCTAAGCGTTCCGGATGCGGTGGTGGCGCGTTCAGGCCGCGGACCTCAGCCAAGCCGACGCGGCTTCGTGATCGGCGGCGCCACCGGCCTGCTCACCGGGTTTCTCGTCCCTTCACCGGGCCGCGCGGCGGAGACCATGCGGAACATCGTCCTGCTCGGAGATTCCACCCTCGACAACGGCGCCTATGTGGCTCCCGGGCAGCATCTTCACGCCCAATTGCGAACGCTGCTCCCGGCAGGCTGCCAAGCGACTCTGCTGGCGCGGGACGGCGACGTGATCGGCGGCATCCAGGATCAGCTCGAACGGGTTCCGGCCGACGCGTCCCATCTTATCGTCAGCGTGGGCGGCAACGACGCGCTTGGCTACTCCGGCGTCCTTTCGGAGGGGGCTCGCTCGACAGCCGAAGCGCTGGAGAAGCTCGCAGCCGTTCGGGACGGCTTTTCGACGGACTACCAGGCGATGCTCGATGCGGTGCTGGCGCGGCGGCTGCCGACCGCGATCTGCACGATCTACGAGGCAGCTTTTCCGGACCCATCGGCCCGGCGGCTTGCCGCCACGGCGCTCGCGATCATCAACGACGTCATCACGCGGCAAGCGGCGGCGCGCGGCATTCCTCTCATCGATCTTCGCGTGGTGTTCAGCGGAGCGGCCGACTACGCGAACGCCATCGAGCCGTCGGCGGAGGGCGGCCGCAAATTCGCCGGCGCCATCGGCGCACTGGCGTCGCAGCACGATTTTGCGCGCCGCCGCTGCGAGGTATTCGTGGCGTGACGCACAAGATTTGCCGTGCCCGGTGCAGCCGACGATGCAGGCCCCCTGCGTTCCCATGGGTACAACGCGTTCAGACAGACGCGACGAATCGCTTGCTGAGCGTCAGCGCGTTTCCGGCGGCTGCGCCGGAAGTGGTGTTGTCAAAGATGCACCACGTCTCCAGAGCTTGGCTTGACTCGATCCGCGCGGCCAGGCCGCTCAGGAACGTCTCGTCGTATTCCGAGTAGTACATACGCGGCGAGCCATGCAGCCGATGGTAGGCGAGGTCCGGCCAGCCGCCCGGCAACGCGGCGTCGGGGACGCGGGCAGGGTCGGCGGCCACCCTGCTCACGCGGTATCGCGTCAGCAGGTTTCCTGCTTCGGAGCCGAACCAGCTCGGGTGGCGAGGCTCGCAAGCAGCGGCGTGGTCGGTGAGCGATCGCAGTTGAGCCAGGAAAGCCTCCGCGTTCGTGGGGTCAAAACGAAAGCTCGGCGGAAGCTGGATCAGGAGCGGGCCAAGCTTGGCGCCGAGCAGGCTCACTTCATCCAGGAAAGCGCGCAGCAACGCGCCGGAATCGACGAGCCGTCGCTCATGGGTGATCGCCTTCGGCAGCTTCGCCGCGAACCGGAAGCCGTCCGGGACGGCCGAGGCCCATCGCGCATAGGTTTCCGGCTTGTGGGAGCGGTAAAATGTGGAATTGATCTCGGTGGCCATCAAGGTCGTGGCGTAGCGCTCCAGGATGCTGCCTGAATCGGGGAACCCGTCCGCGTATTGACGCGGGACAGCCCAGCCCGCCGTGCCTATCCGGATCATTGCAGGACCGCCCGATGCCATGCCATGGAAAGGCTTGGTTGTGCACTTTGCTACAGATTGCGGAATTTGGTCACGTCAGACGCATCTGGTGATCTGGAAGCCTGGTTTCGCCCTTAGAGCCTGACCGAAAAAGAAGGTGAGTGATTCCAGCAGGTTGTGATTCCTTCGGATTTGCAAAGATTCGAGGGAGACCACGATGGCCTGGACTGAAACCACTCGGGAGCACTATCGGCGCGAGGGGG
>JACCSN010000466.1 GCA_013812985.1 Hyphomicrobiales bacterium
CGCTCCGATTCCTCGTCCTCGGTCATGATGTCGATGTCCCAGCCGGTGAGCTGCGAGGCGAGCCGCACATTCTGGCCGCGGCGGCCGATGGCCAGCGACAGCTGATCGTCCGCCACGACGACCTCGATCCGCTCGGCCTCCTCGTCGAGCACCACCTTGGAGACCTCGGCCGGCTGCAGCGAGTTGACGATGAAGGTGGCGGCATCCGGCGACCACGGGATGATGTCGATGCGCTCGCCCTGCAATTCGCCCACCACCGCCTGGACGCGGCTGCCGCGCATGCCGACGCAGGCGCCGACCGGGTCGATGGAGGAATCGCGCGACACCACGGCGATCTTGGCTCTGCTGCCCGGGTCGCGGGCGACCGATTTGATGGTGATGATGCCGTCATAAATCTCCGGCACTTCCATCGTGAACAGCTTCGCCATGAATTGCGGATGCGTGCGCGACAGGAAGATCTGCGGGCCGCGCTGCTCGCGGCGCACATCGTAGAGGTAGGCGCGCACGCGGTCGCCGTAGCGGAAGGTCTCGCGCGGGATCAGCTCGTCGCGGCGGATGATCGCCTCGCCGCGGCCGAGATCGGCGACGACGTTGCCGTATTCGACCCGCTTCACCGTGCCGTTGACGATCTCGCCGATGCGGTCCTTGTAATCCTCGAACTGGCGGTCGCGCTCGGCCTCGCGCACCTTCTGCATGATGACCTGCTTCGCCGACTGGGCGGCGATGCGGCCGTAATCGAGCGGCGGAAGCGGCTCGGAAATGTAGTCGCCGACCTGCGCCGCCGGGTTCCTGACGCGGGCGTCATCCACCGCAATCTGGGTGGCGGGCTCCTCCACCGTCTCGACGACCTCCAGAAGCCGCTGCAGCCTGATCTCGCCGGTCTTGTTGTCGATCTCGGCGCGGACATCGGTCTCGGCGCCGTAGCGCGATTTCGCCGCCTTCTGGATGGCATCCTCCATGGCGGCGACGACGATCCGCCGGTCGATGGTCTTCTCGCGCGCCACCGCGTCGGCGATCTGCAGGAGTTCGAGCCTGTTTGCACTGACTGCCATCTCGTTCAGCTCCGTTCGAGCAATTCGGTTGCTTGTTCCACGTCGGCTTCCGCAAGTTCGGCCGCCGCCGCGCGCCGAGCCCCCGCCTTGACGAGGTCATCGGTCAGGACGAGCTTCGCCTCGCCGATATCGTCGAGCGGCAGCCAAGCCTCGCCGGCTTCCGGCGTGTCGAGGAGGCGGATTCCGGCGGCCCGCTCCTTGACGCCCAGTAGCAGGCCGCGGAAGCGCTTGCGGCCATTCACGGCCTGATCCATCTCCACCTTCGCCTCGCAGCCGGCCCAGATGTCGAAATCCTTGGCGCGGGTCAGCGGCCGGTCGATGCCCGGCGAGGAGACTTCCAGATGATATTCGCGGCTGATCGGGTCCGCCACGTCCATCGCCGGGGCGATGTTGCGGCTGACGAGCTCGCAATCCTCGACCCGCATCGTGCCGTCCGACCGCTCCGCCATGATCTGCACCGTCATGCCGTTCAGCGCGGACACCTTCACCCGGACCAGCTCGTAGCCGAGATCGACGACGACCGGCTCCACGATATGGGCGATGCGGGCCTCCAGGCCGGTTTCCCGGATCAGACGGTTGCTTTCCATTCGGCTCCCCGCCCGCCGCCGCCCCGATCGGGGTCGACGATGTCGGGCAACAAAAAAGAGCGGGACCCGGAGGACCCACTCTCGATTGGATATTCGAGATGTGCTTGAGCGCGATATAAGCGGCGCGCGCGCGAAGTTCAAGACGCCTTTGCTGTCGGCCCGGCTGCGCGATCCCGGTCCGGGCCGGGTTGCCGACCGGGCGGGTCTCGCCAGGGAGACATGGAATGCGCGCGCTGAAGATTGCCCGGCTGGGAATCGGGTGATGAATTCCGGCGGCGTCCTAATTTGCGCTGCTCGCCAGCCGGCTGTAGGTGTGAACGGCGGCGGCCAGGTCTTCGATCGCCGCGCCGACCGATTTGAACAGCGTGATCTCGTCACCGGAGCGGCGGCCCACCGCCTCGCCGCGGCAGAGGTCGAACAGGTCGCCGCAGATGTCGCTCTCGCCGATGATGCCGGCCCGCAGCGGCTGGACGATGTCGCCGGCTTCCAAGAGCGCGCCGGCCCGCGTGTCCACATAGACGCGGGCGCGGCCCACGGCCTCGTCGTCGCTTTCCCGCATGTCTGGCGTGTAAGCGCCGACGAGATCGAGATGCGCGCCGTGCTTGAGCCAGGCGCCCTTGACCAGCGCTTCCCGCGAGAGCGTGGCGCAGGAGACGATGTCGGCCGAGCGCACCACCGCTTCGAGGTCGTCGACCGCCCGCACGGAATAGGGC
>JACCSN010000496.1 GCA_013812985.1 Hyphomicrobiales bacterium
TTCGTGGTCAGAAGCGCCGCCCGCGCGCCCTTGCGTTCGATGATGGTGTTCGTGGCGACTGTCGTGCCATGCGCGAACTCGACCACCTCGCTGGCCTTGATGCCGGTTTCCGTGAACAGGCTCCTAAGCCCGTCCTCGATCCCGCGGCTGTAATCGTCTGGCGTCGAGAGAACCTTCTTACTGAACAATGCGCCGTCGGAACGGAGCGCGACGATGTCCGTGAAGGTTCCGCCGATATCGACGCCCAGTCTGATGCTTGCCATACGGGTTTCGAGTGCCTCCGGCGTGTCTAATCGATTTAGCAAAAGTTAGCTCAGCCTCCAAGCCCGGCCCGCGTAGAAATGATCCGCACGCCGTCACCTATCCTAGTTTTACCTTACATGTCAGTCGTTTGCGTCCTATTTTCTTTCAGATGACGGTGGGGCATTGACAGGGAACTCGGTCTGACTGATGCTAAATCGGTTGATCAATGTGGCCGTAGAGCACGGATCGCATACTCACGGCTCCAGAATCGCACAGCCGGTCGGCCGGAAGCGAGGGGACCTTGGACGAGATCGTCGCCCGAACCGTTGGATCGCAGCCGGCGAGCAAACAGGCGGCATCGCTCAATATGCTGTCCTTTTATGACCCGTACGGCTGGATGGCGAAGATCGGGCTTATCGTTCCCGCGTCCAACACGGTGAATTCCCACGAGTGGGGCCTGCTGGCGCCAGAGGGCGTCGCAATCCATACCGCCCGTGCGACGCAGTCCGGCAGGTCGAGCCAGAAATCTTTCGAACGCATGGCCAAGGGCGCCGAGGAGGCTGCCGAGCAGCTCGCCACGGCAGGCGTCGACATCGTGGCCTATGGCTGCACGTCGGGGTCATTCATGTGTCCGCGCGACGAGATGATGCGGCGGCTCGCCGGCCGCGCCGGCTGCCCAGCCACCAATTCCGCCGATTCCGTTCTGACCGCCCTCAAGGCGCTCGGCGTCGGGACGGTCGCTCTGGCGACGCCATACCTGCCCTACATCAACGAAGGCGAGATCCGCTTCCTGGAAGAGGAAGGGATTTCCGTGTGTGCCTCGCTTGGCCTCGGCCTGGGGGAGACCGAGGCGGAGCGGTTCGCCATCCGTAAAGTCCCTCCCGAAGCGGTCTACCGCATGGCGCGGGCCGTCGACCGGCCGGAGGCCGAGGCGATCTTCATCAGCTGCACCAGCCTGGCCACGCTCCGGCTGATCGAGCCCATCGAGGCGCAGCTCGGCAAGCCGGTGATCACCAGCAATCAGGCGACGTTCTGGAACGTGCTGAAAATGCTCGGCCTGCGCGTCAGCATTCCGGGCGCTGGTCGCCTGCTGCGTGAGCTCTGAGATGGTCGCGCAAACCTCAGAGGCCCGCCTCTACGCCGCGCAGGAACTTGGTGCGGGCCTTTCCCGCTTCCATCATCAGCGGCAGGTCGACGCCGGCCAGAATGAAGCGCGCGCCCATGCCGATATACCGCTGCATGAGCTCGTCCTCGCGCACCCCGGCCATGCCGGCATGCTTGCCGTGCACCCGGCACGCGCGGATCATCTCGGCATAGGCCTCGGCGACGCGTTCGTGCCCGAACTGGCCGTGGATGCCCATCTCGGCGCACAGGTCGTTGGTGCCGATGAGCAGGACGTCGATGCCCGGAACCGCCGCGATGGCCCCCGCCTGGGCGATCGCCGCGGGGCTCTCCAGCATCACGACGACCAGCGTTTCGTCATTGGCCTCGCGCATGAAATCCTCGAGCGGCACGGTGTCGAAGCCGACCAGCGGCGAGGCGCGGGAGATCGAGCGGTGGCCCGCCGGCGGATATCTGAGATTGGCCGCGATGGCGCGGGCCTCCTCGGCGCTGTCCACATGCGGGACCACCACCCCTTGCGCCCCGTTGTCGAGGACACGGACGGAATGGAACGGCTCCTTGCCGGGAACGCGGACGATCGGCGTGACTCCCTGGCCAAGCGCCGCGACGGAGATGTCGGCGGCGACGCCGAGATCCATCGCGTTGTGCTCGCAATCCAGGAACAGATAATCGAAGCCGCAGGATCGCGCGATCATTCCGATATCAACGGTACGGGCCTGCCGGAGCCCGAGGCCGAGGACCAGTCGGCCTTCGGCAAGGCGTTGCTTCGCGATGTTCCGGACAACCGGCATGCGTGTCTCCCCTGGGCCCAAACGCCACGGGCGAGATGTAGCGCGCAAAAATACAAAGCAGGGAGGAAAGAATGATCTGGAGTCAGAAGCTGCTTCGCGGCGCTCTCATGGCCGCGTCGCTCGCGGCAACCGTTGTCAGCGGTCCGAGCTGGGCGCAGGATTACCCGAACAAGCCGATCACGATCCTGGTGCCGTTCGGCGCGGGCGGAGCCACCGACGTCACCACGCGGCTGATCGCCGATATCGCCGGCGAGAAACTCGGCCAACGCGTCATCGTGGAGAACCGGCCGGGCGCGGGCGGCGGCTTGATGGCCGCGGACCTCGCGCAGGCCGAGCCCGACGGCTACACGCTGGGCGCGCTCACCGCGAGCCCGATCCTGGTACGGCCGCACACCGTCCCCGACGCCGGCTACGATTCCTCGAAGGATTTCACCTTCATCGCGCGCTACCTCCTGGCGCCGCAGCCGATCGCGGTCGCGGCGGACAGCCCCTGGAATACCTACCAGGACATGATCGCCTGGGCGAAGGAGAATCCAGGCCGACTGCGCTACACGGCGATCGCGCAGCTGGGCGGCGCCCATGTGGTGATCGAAAGGGCATTCCGGCAGGAAGGCGTCAAGGCCGTCCACATCCCGTTCAACAACGGCCCGGAGGCGATCACCGCCTTCCGCGGCGGCAATCTCGACATGGTCGCGCAGAGCGACTACGCGGTGCTGCTCGACAACGGCGAGATCAAGATCCTCGCCGAAACGGGTCCCGAGCGGCTTCCCACGGCACCGGACGCCCCGACCTTTCGCGAGCTCGGCTATGATGTCAGCCCGGCCATCTTCTACGGCATCGGCGGACCAGCCGGCTTGCCGCCCGAGATCGTGGAGCGCTGGGAGACCATGGTGCGCGAGGCGACCGAGACGGAAGAGTTCAAGGGGCTGCTTGCCCAGCTGAAGATGATCCCGGCCTATTTGCCGAGCGAGGAGTTCCGCAAGGCCGCGCTGGCCGACTACGAGCTGATCGGCGAAGCGGTCAAGCAGATCCAGTGAGCTTGCGGGCTGGCTGGTCGGGATTGGCCGCGCTCTTCGCTGTCGCGTTGTGCGCGGTCGCTTTTGCGCTGCGTTACGGCATATGGGTGGACGCCGGGCCCGGGCCTGGCCTGTTTCCGCTCATTGCTGCCCTGCTGATCGTGATCGCGTCTCCCGCCGTCGCCCTCGAGCTTGCCCGTCCGGTTCCCGCCCAACCGGACACCGGCGACGAGCACGTAGGCACGCCTGGACGGCTCCTAACCTACATGGCCGTGGCGCTCGCCTGGCCGTTCCTCCTGGAGCCGCTCGGCTATGCCCCGGCGAGCGCCGTGGCGGTCTTGGTGCTGCTCGTGGCCGGCGGCGTCGGCTGGATCGCCAGCCTCGCGGTCACAGCGGCGGCGGTGGGCGGCAGCTATCTCCTGTTCGACACCTTGCTCGAGGTGCCGCTGCCCGGCTCCGATTGGTTCTGAGCGATGGAAGTCTTCGACGGTCTCATCCAGGGGCTTGGCGTCGCCCTCGAGCCGATGAACCTCTTCTATTGCACCATCGGCGTCTTCGTCGGAACGGCAGTCGGCGTGCTGCCCGGCCTCGGCCCGACAGCGACGATCTCGCTGCTGCTGCCGATCACCTTCCGGCTCGACCCGACCGGCTCCATCATTATGCTCGCCGGCATCTATTACGGGGCGATGTATGGCGGCTCGATCACGGCGATCCTCTTCCGCATACCGGGCGAAGCCGCGACGATCGTCACATGCCTGGACGGGCATGCCATGGCGCGCCAGGGCCGGGCCGGCGCCGCCCTCGGAATCTCCGCCTTCGGCTCCTTCATCGCGGGCGTCGTCGCCGCCCTGGGCATCGCCGTTCTGGGTCCAACGGTTGCCGGCATCGCGAACCGGTTCGGACCGGCCGAATACGCCGCCCTCGTGCTTCTCGGAATGGTGTTGATCACGCAGGTTTCGGGAGAACAGTCCTTTCCCCGCGCCCTTGTCATGATCGGCGTCGGCTTCCTTGCCAGCACCATCGGCCGCGACATGATCGCCGGCTCCCAGCGCTTCACCTTCGGAAATCTTTACCTTGAGGACGGCATCAACATCGCCATCATCGCGATGGGCATGTTCGGCGTTGCCGAGGTTCTGATCCTTGCCGAGCGCCACATTATGGGAGGTGGGTTCCGAACCGACCCGGGGCGGCTCAGCGATCTTCTGCCGACGCGCCAGGATTGGCGGGAAAGCGGCGGGCCGATCGCGCGCGGCACGGTGCTCGGCTTCTTTCTCGGCCTGCTGCCGGGCGGCGGCGCGATGATCGCCTCCTTCGCATCCTATGTGATGGAAAAGCGCCTGTCGCGCACGCCAGAGAAGTTCGGGCACGGGGCCATTGCAGGGGTGGCGGGGCCGGAGGCCGCCAACAATGCTGCTGCGCAGGGCACCTTCGTGCCGCTGCTGGCGCTTGGCATTCCGTCCAATGTCGTGCTGGGCGTGATCCTCGGAGCGCTGCTGATCCACGGCATCCCGACCGGCCCGATGCTCATCACCAACCACCCGGAACTGTTCTGGGGCGTGATCGCCAGCATGCTGGTCGGCAACACGCTGCTGGTCATCCTGAACGTCCCGCTCTTGCCGGTCTTCGTGGCGCTCCTGCGCATCCCGCAGCCTATTCTCCTGCCGCTGATTCTGCTCTTCTGCGTGGTCGGCGCGTTCAGCCTGAACAACAACGTCACCGACGCCATCGTCATGGGTGCGCTCGGCATCGCCGGATACCTCCTGCGAAAAGGCGGCTTCGATCCGGCGCCGCTCATTCTGGCGTATGTGCTGGGGCCGCTTTTCGAGCGGTCGGTCCGGCAGGCGCTCCTCATCGGCTACGGCAGCCCGGCCATCTTCATCACGCAGCCGATCTCGGCGGGGTTCATCGTCGCGGCCGTCCTCGTTCTCCTCGTCCCTTTCGCGCGGCGTCGGCTCTGGCCGCCCGCGGCGGCGATCTTGGGGGGTCGCCAATGAAGGATGGCCGGCAACAGGTCGTGCGGACACACCGCTCTTCCGCGATCTTCGCAAGCGACTTCAAGGAGACGCCGTATTGGTGGGATGCGCTTGCCCATCCGACGCGGGAGCGAGCCGAAGCGCAGGTCGCGATGCCCGGATCGGCGGACGTGGCGATCGTCGGAGGCGGCTTGACCGGCGTATCCGCCGCCTATGAACTCGCCTGCGCCGGACGCAGCGTCGTCGTCCTCGACGCGAACGAACCCGGCATGGGGGCAAGCTCGCGCAACCACGGGATGCTCGGCCGGAACTTCAAGCACCCGTTCGGGAAATTGCTGGAGACGCGCGGCCTCGATGCCGC
>JACCSN010000497.1 GCA_013812985.1 Hyphomicrobiales bacterium
CCCTACATCACCGCCGACGCTTCCGGCCCGAAGCATCTGACGCTGAAGCTGAGCCGAGCCAAGTTCGAGCAGCTGGTCGACGATCTTGTCCAGCGCACCGTGCAGCCGGTGAAGAACGCGCTGAAGGATGCCGGCCTGACGCCCGCCAACATCGACGAGGTGGTGCTGGTCGGCGGCATGACGCGCATGCCCAAGGTACAGGAGATCGTCAAGCAGCTCTTCGGCAAGGAGCCGCATAAGGGCGTCAACCCCGACGAGGTGGTCGCCATGGGCGCCGCCATCCAGGCGGGCGTGCTGCAGGGCGACGTCAAGGACGTGCTCCTGCTCGACGTGACGCCCTTGTCGCTCGGCATCGAGACCTTGGGCGGCGTGTTCACCCGGCTGATCGACCGCAACACCACGATCCCGACCAAGAAGAGCCAGGTCTTCTCCACCGCCGAGGATTCGCAAGGCGCGGTGACGATCCGCGTCTTCCAGGGCGAGCGCGAGATGGCGGCCGACAACAAGATGCTCGGCCAGTTCGACCTGGTCGGCATCCCGCCGGCGCCGCGCGGCGTCCCGCAGATCGAGGTCACCTTCGACATCGACGCCAACGGCATCGTCAACGTCTCGGCCAAGGACAAGGGCACCGGCAAGGAGCAGCAGATCCGCATCCAGGCTTCGGGCGGGCTCTCCGACGCCGAGATCGACAAGATGGTGAAGGACGCCGAGGCCAACGCCGAGGAGGACAAGCAGCGCCGCCAGCTCGTCGAGGCGAGGAACCACGGCGAGGCGCTGATCCATTCCACCGAGAAGGCCGTCGCCGAGCATGGGGCCAAGGTCGGGGAGGCCGAGAGGGCGGCGATCGAGACGGCCATCTCCGACCTCAGGGCGGCGCTCGCCGGCGAGGACGCCGGCGACATCCAGGCCAAGTCGCAGACGCTGGCGCAGGCCTCCATGAAGCTCGGCGAGGCGATGTACAAGGCCGCGCAGGACGACGCCGCGGGCGGCGGGCCGGGCGATCCCGGTTCCGGCCAGGCCGCCAACGAGGATGTCGTCGACGCCGACTTCGAGGAAATTCCGGAAGACGAGCGCAAGCGTTCGGCCTAAGACTTCGATCGTGGGCCGTCCGACGAGAGCCGGGCGGTCCTTTCCCTTTCCCGTCACCTGAAATCCATGGCCAAGCGCGATTTCTACGAGACCCTCGGCGTCGCCAAGACCGCCGATGACGGGGCGCTGAAGAGCGCCTTCCGCAAGCTCGCCATGCAGCTTCACCCGGACAAGAATCCCGGCGACCACTCGGCCGAGGTGAAGTTCAAGGAGATCGCCGAGGCCTACGAGATCCTGAAAGACCCGCAGAAGCGCGCCGCCTACGACCGCTTCGGCCACCAGGCGTTCGAGGGCGGCGGTGGCGCGGGCGCCGCCGGCTTCTCCTCGTTCTCCGACATCTTCGACGAGTTCTTCGGCGGCTTCGGCGGCGCGGGAGGGCGGCGTTCGGGCCGCGAGCGCGGTTCCGATCTTCGCTACAACCTCGAGGTCACGCTGGAGGAGAGCTATGCCGGCAAGACGGTCGAGGTGGAGGTGCCGACCTCGATCACCTGCGACGTCTGCTCCGGCTCCGGCGCCAAGCCCGGCTCCAGCCCAAAGACCTGCCCGACCTGCAACGGCGCCGGCCGCGTCCGCGCATCCCAAGGCGGCTTCTTCCATATCGAGCGGACCTGCCCGACCTGCCACGGCCGCGGCGAGGTGGTGCAGGACCCGTGCGTAAAATGCGCCGGCGCCGGCCGCGTCGCCCAGGCCCGCACGCTCTCCGTCAACATTCCCGCCGGCATCGAGGACGGCACCCGCATCCGGCTCGCCGGCGAGGGCGAGGCCGGCGTGCGCGGCGGGCCGGCCGGCGACCTCTACATCTTCCTGGGGATCAAGCCGCACGCCTTCTTCCAGCGCGACGGCGCCGACCTCTTCTGCCGCGTGCCGGTCTCCTTCACCACCGCGGCGCTCGGCGGCCAATTCGAGGTGCCGACGGTGGACGGCGGCCGCACGCGGGTAAAAATCCCGGAAGGCGCGCAGACCGCCCGCCAGTTCCGCCTCAAATCCAAGGGCATGCCGGTGCTGCGCACCCGTCAATACGGCGACATGTACGTGCAGATCGTCGTGGAGACCCCGCAAAACCTGTCGCGCCGCCAGCGCGAGCTCCTGGAGGAGTTCGAGCGGGTGTCGGACGAGAAGAACAACCCGGAATCGACCGGCTTCTTCGCCCGGGTGAAGGATTTTTTCGAGACGCTGGCGGAGAAGTAGGGGGCGGGGCTGGCAACCCTCGCGCGCGAACCATCGGCGCAGTTCGCCCTTAGGCGGAGACAATGCTCGTCTACATACGGTCAGGCCGAAAAGGCCGAAGACGACGAACAGCCGGCGTAGTGGAACGTATGACGACCGAAACGCCTAGCGACCCACCCGCAATTAAGCGCTCGTTCCGCGACTTGTCGGACGAGGAAGTTGCCGATATCGAGAAAGCCTCTGTCCTCGCCAGGATCGGCTGGACCGGCAGCTTCGGCTGGGACGAGTTGCTGCGCTCGCAGCGCGTTCTCATCGTGTCCGAAGCGGGCGCAGGCAAAACACACGAGTGTCAAGCGCAACAAGCCAAGCTCTGGAACGCGGGCGAGCCTGCATTTTTTCTGGACCTGGCAACATTAGCGGTAAGCTCGGTCCGCGAAATGCTCGGTGGGGACGGAGAAGAAGAGCGGCTCGACGCGTGGCTGCGCTCTCAATCCGACGTCGCTACATTTTTCTTGGATTCTTTTGACGAATTGAAGCTAACGCTTGGCAAGTTCGACCAGGCATTGAAGCGGCTAAACAGGGCGCTCGCCGGTCAGCTCGGGCGGGCGCGGATCATCATTACTACCCGGCCCGTTCCGATTGATCGAGAGCTGATCGTCAGACATTTGCCGATTCCAGCATCGGGAGAGGCTGAGCCCAGTGGGGAAGCCTTCGCCGACATCGTGATGGATCGCGGCAAGAAAAAGCCTGTGGACCAGGCAGGGGCCAAGCCGTGGCGCAACGTCGGCCTGATGCCGCTCTCACTCGAGCAGATGCGGGAGTTTGCGGCGCTCCAACACGTTCCGGACCCTGATGCGCTACTCGCCGACATCCGCCAGCGCAACGCGGAAGAATTCGCCGAGCGGCCGCAGGATTTGGTCGAGTTGTGCTCCGATTGGCGCGAGCATCACCGCATCCGTTCCCATCGCGAGCAGGTCGAGACCAATATCGCGACGAAATCAAAGCCCAGCACCGAACGCAAGGAGAGAGCGGAGCTGTCGCAAGAGACGGCAATCGAGGGTGCCAGCCGACTGGCGCTCGCCGCGATGCTGACCCGCAAGCTCACGCTCCGGCATAGCGCCGATTCCGACAGCGTTCATGCGAGCGAGGCAGCGCTCGACGTGTCGAAGGTCTTGCAGAATTGGAGTGCCGAGACGCGGGCCACGTTGCTCGAGCGCCCGCTCTTCGGCTTCGCGAGTTACGGCCGCGTCCGCTTCCATCATCGTTCTGTGGTAGAGTTTCTCGCTGCGAAACGGTTTGATGCACTGCTCGCCCGCGGCGTCTCGATAAAGTCGATCAAGCGACTCTTGTTCACGGAGACGGCGCAAGGTGTGCGGACGGTTAGGCCGTCGATGCGCCCGGTTGCGGCTTGGCTGGCCCTTTCGCGCGACACGATCTTTGACGATATCGTTGTGCTCGATCCGGCCGTTGTTCTGGACCACGGCGACCCGCAATCGTTGCGCCCGGCGCAACGCGTCAGGGCGCTGGAAGCGTATGTGAATCGTTACGGTCGTGGAGGGTGGCGTGGCCTAAGCACACCGCGCATCCAGGTGCACCGCTTTGCATCGCAGGAACTCACGGACAGCGTGAAGCGGCTGTGGGATCAAGGTATCGAGAGTCCGGAGGTTCGCGATCTTCTGTTGCAGATAGTTGCTGCCGGAAAGCTCGGCGGATGCACCGACATTGCCTACGCGGTCGCCATCGACGTGGGCCGAACGGTCCGCGAGCGTAGCCTTGCCATCGAGGCTCTGTTGCAGCTGAACGACCCGCGCCTTGAGGCGCTCTCGGTTTCGGTCGAGACCGATCCCGCCCGGTGGCCGGACGCGATGGCGCGCCACGCGGTGCTTGACCTATTTCCTACCTATATGCCCGTCGCGCGTCTGTCGCAAATACTGCTGCGCGTAAAAGAAGAATCGCGCAACGTCGGCGACCTGAATTACCGGCTACCGGGTGAAATTGAGACAGCCGACCTTTCGCCGGGCTATCTCGATCAGCTGCGCCAAGTGCTGACGGATGTGATCATCGACGGCATAACGTGGGACCGCGATAAATACCCGCACCTTCGGACGAAGCGGCCTGATCTGATGGCCGCGCTCGTTGCCGCGTGCCGCCGGCAGGCGGCGGAAGGCGTCAGGACCGAGCCGTGGGTCACATCGAGCCTGCTTGCAATTCGTCTCTCGAAAGAGGAGCACAGCAAAAAAGACGCTCTGTCAGAACTGCGACGAGCGCTCGAAGCGCTTCCTGCTGATGCGCGCGAAACCGCCTTCTGGAAGGAAGATGCCTCTCTCGGGCCTCTGCATCAGTCCAGGGAGGCGTGGCACCGGGTCTTCGACCTTTCCCGCTATGGCGGCATCCAACTCAACGATGAAAACGACGCAGCGTGGGTTCGAAAGCGGCTCTCCGATCAAAACGAACCATTGGAGCATCGGGAGATGATGCTGTGGACCGAAATGGTCCTGCTCAACCGCGAGACGACGGATCATCGAGAATTGCTTGAAGGTCTCAAGCCGTTCGTCTCTGATGCGCCGAGCCTGACAACGATCATCGATAACCGCTTGACGCCGCAGGAAGGCAGCGCCGAATTGCGCCGGATGGAGGCGGCAAACGTGAAGCGCACCAAGCAGGCCGAACGACGCGCGGCGAAGGCCCATGCAAGTTGGGTGACATTTTGGCGCGAGATCGCGCGAGATCCGGACGCGGTTTTTGCCATGGACCGCGCCGAGAACACCGCCTGGAATCTGTGGCAGGCGGTTGAGCGTTCGGGCCGGGAAAGCCGGGCCTCGGGATGGAACCGGGCATTTATCGAGGAGCAGTGCGGCAAGGCTGTCGCCGAACGGCTGCGGCAAACCATGATGGCTGCGTGGCGCAAGGATAGGCCTACACTCCGCAGCGAACGCCCCGACGGCGAGAAGGATACGTTTCTGGTCAAATGGCAATTCGGCCTTGCTGGGATTGCTGCGGAAGCCGAAGATGCGAACTGGGCGAAGCGGCTGACCGAGCAGGAAGCTGAGCTGGCCTGCCGGTATGCGCCAATGGAGCTGAACGGCTTTCCGTCGTGGCTCGAAAGCCTTGCCGTCGAGCATCCAGCGGCGGTTGATCGCGTCCTCGGCGAAGAACTAAGTCTTTCGCTCCGCGAGGTGACGGACGCCAACGCGTATTCGATGTTCTTACAGAACATAAGTCACGCATCCGCGATCATCGCGACGCTTTTCGTTCCCCGAATTCGCGCTTGGCTGTCGAAGGTTGCGCAGTTTTATGCCAGGCCTAACAACGCGCAATCCGGACAGAACCTCCGCCAAGCGATCGAAATCCTCGTCAAGAGCGGCAATGACGATGATCGCCATTTTATAGAGAGGATCGCGAGGCAACGTCTGGCCGATGGCCTTGCGGTCCCCGTTGCAAATGTGTGGCTACCTGCTCTGCTTCATCTTAGCGCAGTCGCCGGTGTCGAGGCTCTTGAGAAGGGACTCAAGGAAAGCGCGGCCTCAAAGACGGGCGCGGGCGTGCATTTGTTCGCGGAGCTGTTCGACCGTGACTACGGCGGCATCGGCGTCGATCTCCGCGCGCCTGGATTTACGCCGCCGCTCCTGCTTCGGCTTCTTCGGCTCGCCTACCAGCATGTTCGGATCGTCGACGATGCGCACCACGAAGGCTCCTATTCACCCGACACACGGGACAATGCAGAGAAAAGCCGGAACGCGGTGCTTAGCGCCCTGCTCTCAGCGACGGGCCCCGAGGGCTGGGCCGTTAAGCTCGAATTGGCCGCCGATCCCTTGTTTGACCACCTCAAGGACCGGGCCATCGCGCTCGCGGAGGAAAGGGCCGCCGAGGAGGCGGACAACGTGGCGCTTACAGAGGCCGAATTTGCAATTCTGGACAAGACCGGGGTGTCGCCGCCCACTACGCGCGAAGCGCTGTTCGCGCTCATGCGGGACCGGCTCGACGATATCGATGATCTCTTGCTCCAGGATATCTCGCCACGCGAGCTATGGGCCAGCATCACTGATGAACATGTCATGCGGCGAGAATTGGCGCGCGCGCTGCGCGACGCCGCGAACCAGAGCTACACCATTGACCAGGAATCCGTAACTGCGGATGAGAAGGAAACTGATATTCGATTCAGATCGACTGGCTCCAAGCAGCAAGGAGCCATCGAACTCAAGCTTGGGGACGAGCGACCGGGGACCGATCTTTTCAACACGATCCGCGATCAGCTCCTGGCGAAATACATGGCGGCGGATGAGTGCCGTGCGGGGTGTCTTCTTGTCACCCTCGCAAGGGATCGGAAATGGGATCACCCCAAGACGGGCAAGAGAATCGGTTTCGAAGAATTGATGATCGTACTGAATGAAGAGGCTGAACGGCTCTCGAAAGAGCTGGGCGGCACGGCAAATCTCATGGCGAAAGGGCTCGACCTTCGGCCGCGTCTCGGAACAGAAAGGAAGCGCACCCTTGAGCCGCGCTAGGCTGAAGCGCCGCGTCTAATATAACATGCTGCGCGAATGTATTCGAACCTCAACTCGACTCCATGCCTTCAGCAATTCCCCTTCCTGGCTCGCTCCGGAAAAAATTCCTAGACAACCCCGCCCCTTTCTGCTATAAGCCCAGGACCGCTCTTCTGAGAGGCCCGGACGCGCGACCGGAGCATTCGGGGAAGGGTGGGCGGCGCCGCGGCGGGTCTGCCGGGGTCGAGGGCTTTGGCCTCCGATCACGGACCGGACAGAGCCGACGCAATACGCCCCGGAGGGGTCGCCCGTGCGCAGTTTCCCGCGCCTTCCTTTTGAAGGCGGCTGGCCCTGCGCGCCGCGCGGCTAGGGTCCTGAGGAGCTTCGCAATGCGAGGTTTCGAAGGGAGGTAAGAGCGACGAGTCGGGGAGATACGGACGCCGCGCGGGGCGCTCGTCGAGAGCGTCACACTTTTTTCGGCCTAAGGCGTTCCCGCGAGCGCCCCGCCCTCTCCTCTCTCTCTCTGCAACCGCGGGCCGGCCAGGCCGCGCAGGGTTTCCGCGTGCTCTCTCTCGGGTGGTCCGGAGTTCAAGG
>JACCSN010000506.1 GCA_013812985.1 Hyphomicrobiales bacterium
GCGCTTCCTCTTCGAGTTCCGGCTCGCGCATCAGCCAATGGAGGAGCCGGCGCAACAGCGCCGCGTGCGGCCCGCCGCCGTCGTAACCGCGCGCCCACAGCCAGGCGTGGTCGGAGAGCAGCATGGCGACGCGGCCTTCGCCCTCGCGCGCCAGGACAAGCAGCGGGCGCTCGCCCGGCCCGGTCATGGCGATGTCGCCGGCGATGGCGTCGGTCTCCACCAGGCGGAACCACGGGCTCCAGGCCGGCGGGTCCTGGTCGCCGCCCGGCAGGTCGCGGGTGACCGGATGGCGGGCGCCGACCGGGCTGATCGTCGCGCGGTAGGGCTCCTCGATGATCTCGCCGGTGGGCACCGCGGGTAGCACCGGCCCGAGCGGCGTCCGGTAGAGGCTGCCGGTGGCGGCGTAATCCGGCCCTGCCGCGACCAGCACGGCGCCGCCGCGCCGGACGTATTCGGCCAGATTGTCGTAATAGACGATCGGCAGCACGCCGCGGCTCTGGTAGCGGTCGAAGATGATGAGGTCGAATTCCTCGATCTTCTCCTCGAACAGCTCGCGGGTGGGGAAGGCGATCAGCGACAACTCGTTGATCGGCGTGCCGTCCTGCTTCTCGGGCGGCCGCAGGATGGTGAAGTGGACGAGGTCGACCGCGGCGTCGGACTTCAGCACATTCCGCCAGGTCCGCTCGCCGGCATGCGGCTCGCCGGAAACGAGCAGGACGCGGAGGTGCTCGCGCACCACGTCCATCTCGGCGACCGCGACGTTGTTTTCCAGCGCCAGCTCGCCTTCCGCGGCCTCCACCTCCAGCTCGACGATGGTGCGGCCGGCATGCTCCAACGGCAGCTCGATCGTGTGGTTCTCGCCCACCGTGACGAGGTCGGTGGCGACCTCGGTCCCGTCGATCCGCAGTCGGACGGTGACCGAGTCGCCCGGCTGAAGCTCCGGGTCGAGCACGCGGAAGTCGAGGCTCTGCGGCTCGTCGAGAATGGCGAAGCGGGGCGCCCGGTCGAGCACGATGCGGCGGTCGCGCTCGCCCGGCTCGCCGGTGATCAGAGCATGGACGGGGGCGCCGAAGCCCAGCGCCTCCGCTGTAGCCGGCACGTCGGCGACGATGCCGTCGGTGACGAAGATGGCGCCGGCCATCTGCTCCGGCGGGACGTCGTCCACCAAGCCGGTGAGCTCGGAGAAGAGCGCGGTGCCGTCGCCGTCCGGACGGTCGGCGGCGCGGACCTCGCGCAGCTGAAACTCGCCGAGCGCCTCAAGCCGCTCCTTCAGCGCGGCGACCACCTGTTCAATCTGGCTCGTTCGGTCGCCCAGGCCCTGGCTGGCGCTCTCGTCGACCACAAGGGCGACCACGCCGGGAAGCGGCTCGCGCTCCTCCCGCTGCAGGACCGGGTTGGTCAGCGCCAGGACGAGCAGGGCGGAAGCCAGCGCGCGGAGCGCCGCGCCGCGGATGCGCTGCCAGACGAGAAGCCCGAGGACCACGACCAGCAACCCGGCCAGCGCCGCGATGAGCGGCCAGGGCAGGACCGGGTCGAAGGTCAGATCAAACCGTGTCAAATCCTTGCACCCATCACTGGCCGAGCCGCTCCAGGAGCGCCGGCACATGCACCTGGTCGGCCTTGTAATTGCCGGTCAGCGCATACATCACGATGTTGACGCCGGCGCGGAAGGAGAGCTCGCGCTGCCGCGCGTCGCCCGGAACTGTCGGGTAGAGATAAAGCCCCTCCGCGTCGATCGCCCAGGCGCCCGTCAGGTCGTTGCCGGTGATGAGGATCGGCGATACGCCGTCGCCACCACGCGCCGGCCGATCTGCGTCTTGCGGCGTATCGCTCAGCGTCTCCACCCACAGGTCGGAATTGTCCCAGCGGCCGGGAAAGCCGGAGAGAAGATAGAACGCCTTCGTCAACACGTGGTCGGGCGGCACCGGCTCCAGCGGCGGCACATCGACGAAAGCCAGGATTTCGCGGAGTTTCAGGTTCTCCGGCGTCTGGCTGCCGGTCGCCAGGGGCGTGAAGCCGCCGGCGTCGCGGGTGTCGAAGAGGATGGTGCCGCCGTTCTTCAGGAACGTGTCCACCTTGGCCATGGCTTCGCCCGAAGGCGCGGGCTGGTCGGGATCGATCGGCCAATAGATCAGCGCGTAGAAGGCGAGCTCGTCCAGGTTCACGTCGATGGGCGCCGGCTTGCCGGGCTCCAGCGCGGTCCGGTCGGAGAGGTAAAGCGATAGCCCTTCCAGCCCCGCGCGGCTGGTTTCGTCTATCTCGGAATTCCCGGTGATGACGTAGGCAAGCTGCGTGTCGGTGGTGGCGGCGAGCGCTTTTTCCGCGCCGGGCTCCTGGGCTCGCGCCGGATCACCGGCCGGGGTGAGAAGGGCGAAAGCAAGCGCCAGCGCCGCGGCGGGGGCGAAGCGGCGGGTCAGGCGTCCGGAGAGAGCGAGCACGGCAAGACCATCAAGGATTGCGAGGAGGGCGGCGGCGGCCAAGAGCCACGGCCAGATCGGAGAGGAGGGGCGCGGCTCCAGAGCCGCGGTGCGGCCCTGCCAGCCGATCGCCGCCGCGGTCAGAGGAGTAAGCTCGGCGCCGCGCTCCACGGTGTTCAGCGCATAAACCGTGCCGTCGCGATCGTAGATGCCCGGAGGCGTCTCCGCGCTCGCCCGGGCGGCGGCAATGTCGGCGACCAGCGTCGCGCTAGGGTCCGGTGGGCCGAGCTTGCCGGCGCCGTCCAGGACTTCCAGCGGGCGCCATGGCGCGGCAGTGCTTTCCGCTGCATTCGCGGTGTCGCCGACGGCGTTTTCCCCGCGCGCCGGCCGCGTCACCGCGCCGGCCGTATCCACGATCGTGTTCAGCATTTCGACGAAGGCGCCGGAGATCGGCAGGTTGGACCAGCGCGGATCGGCGGTCACGTGGAAAAGGACGATGCGGCCGCTGCCCTGGGCGCGGGCGGTCACCAGCGGCGTGCCGTCGCGAAGCTCCGCCCAGACCTCCGCGTCGCGAAGCGCTTCCGGGTCGGCCAGCACCTGGCGGTTGACGCGGACGTCGGCGGGAACCTCGATCCCGGCGAATGGCCCGGCGGCCGGAAAGCTGCCGATCGGCTGCGGCTCTTCCCAGGATAGCGACCCGCCGATCTCGCGCTCGCCCTGGCGGAGCCGCACAGGCAGGAGCGCGTCAATGGCGGTGGCGGCGAGGTTCGGGCTGGCGAAGCGCAGAAGGGTGCCGCCCGCCTCCACCCACTCGACGAGCGACGCCGTCGTATCCGGCGGCAGAGTCCCGGTTTCCGTCAAGATGATGATGGAGGCGCCGCGGTCGATCAGCGCCGCGACCGCCTCGCTCGTCCCCGCCGCGTCCGAGCGGATCAGATCGGCGGAGGGAGCGAGCGCGCGTTCCACATAGGTGAGCGGTTCCAGGAGCGGCTGGCTGCCGCCGGCTGTCTCGCCGACGATGAGGCCGACCGACTTCCGCCGCCAGCTCCCGTCTAGGAGCTGCACGGCCCCGGCGCTGTCCTCGCCGGCGGCTACGAAGCGCACGAGCGAATTGCGGATCTCCGTGGGCAGGGCGATCTCCACGATGCCCGTGCCGTCGCGCCCGAGCGTGGCCGCGCCTTCGACGATCCGGCGGCCTTCCGCATCGAAGCCGGCGACGGTAACGTCGCCAGCGCCGCCGATTCGGGCGACCGGCACGCGCACGGCATCCGCGGCGTTCTCGGGCGACTTGAGCGCCGTCAGGGGGCGGGCGGATTGCACCATCGTGCCGCGCGCGGCGATGCGGTTGACGGCTGTGGCGAGCGCGGCGCCGTCGCCGCCGTCAAGCGCGCCGGCGAGCCAGAGCACTTCCAACGAGCGTTCTCCGAAAGCGCCGGCAAGGCGTTCAGCGGCGGCCGCGCGGTCGGGCAGATACGGTCGCGGCACGATCGCGCCGAGCCGGCTGGCGGCGGCATTGGCGTCGGTCGCGGCAAGCGCTTCCGCGCGGGTCTCGGCGGTCGCTAGCAGCGAAACGGGGCGGCCGTCGCGCGCCGCTTCCGCCATGGCGGTCTCGGCGGCGGCGATACGGTCGGCGAAATCGGGCGCGGCGTCCCAGCCATTGTCGATGACGACCAGGAGGGGTTCCGTTCCCGCCGTCAGCCGCAAATCCGGCCGGAGCACCGGCTCGGCCAGCGCGCCGATGATCAGCGCTACGAGAAGCAGGCGGAGCGCCGTCAGCCACCACGGGGTCCGCGCCGGCGTGCGGTCGCGGTCCTGCAGCCCGAGCAGGATGCGGGTCGGCGGGAACTTCACCTGGCGCGGCCGGGGCGGGGTCAGCCGCAGGATCAGCCAGATGAGCGGCAAAGCCGCCAGGGCGACCAGAATCCAAGGTGAGAGGAAACCGAACGAGCCGATCATGCCGCCGGGCGCTCCAGCCGGGCCGCGCCGAAATCCATGCGGTTCGCCGCGGCGCCTGACAGCCGGCCCTGCAGGAAGAGCAGGCCCTCGGCGGCCGGGCGGTCGGTGTGGTGGACGGAGAAGGAGAAGCCGGCCTGGCGGGCGAAGCCGCGGATCAGATCGCGGTGCGCTTCCAGCCGCGTCCGGTACTCGGCGCGCATCGAGCCGGCGCGCTCGGCGAGCCAGGTATCGCCCGATTCCGGATCGCGGAACTCCAGCCGGCCCTCATACGGAAAGGTCTCTTCCGCCGGATCGAAGATCTGGAGAAGGTGCATATTGGCGCCGCGCCCGGCGAGCGAGCGGAGGCGGTCGCGAAGCAGGTCCGGCGGGGACAGGAAATCGCTCAGCACCACTACGTCGGAGCTGCGCGCCACCCGGTCGAGATTGGGCCAGTCCTGCGACAAATCCGGGCGGGCCAGCACTTCCGCGATCCGATCGGCGCTGTCGCGGCCGATGCGCGGTTCCTTCAGCCCCGGCACGCCGACCCGCTCGCCGCCGCGGCCGAGCATCTCGGCCAGCGCCAGTAGGAGGATCACGGCGCGGTCGATCTTGGTATTGGCCGAGAGCCGCGAGCGGAAATCCATGGACGGCGACAGGTCCGCCCACAGCCACACCGTCTGCGAGGCTTCCCATTCGCGCTCGCGAACATAGAGGTGGTGGTCACGCGCCGAGCGACGCCAGTCGATCTGCCGCGCCGGCTCGCCGGCGACATAGGGGCGGAACTGCCAAAAGCTCTCGCCGGGGCCGGGATGCCGCCTGCCGTGCATGCCGAGCATGACGTTGGCGGCGATGCGCCGCGCGGCGACGAGCAGGTCCGGCAGGCGCGCGGCCAAGGCGCGCGCCGTCTCGACCCGCGATCGCATCCCCGGCGCGTTGGCCTCGGCCATATTCTAGAGCGTCGCCCTGACGGCGGCGGTGATCAGATCGCGCACGGAGACGCCGTCGGCGCGCGCGGCGAAGGTGACCGCCATGCGGTGCTGCAGAACGGGGACGGCGAGCGCCTCGACATCGTCGAGCGACGGCGCGAAGCGGCCATCGAGAAGGGCGCGGGCGCGGGTGGTGAGCATCAAGGCCTGGCTGGCGCGGGGGCCCGGCCCCCAGGAAATCTGGCTGGCGATGTCGCGGCTCGCCTCGCCGGG
>JACCSN010000508.1 GCA_013812985.1 Hyphomicrobiales bacterium
GGCGACCGCAGGTCGCCCAGCGTGGTCGTGTGGTTGAACGCTGATGACGCTGTTGTGGCGCTGCGCGCCACCGGGCGCAGCCAGCCGCTGGCGAGAGCAGCGCCCCTACCGTCAGCCCCTGCGAGGCGGCTACGTTGGGGTGCTCTCGGAGAGACTGGGATCGGTCGCGAGCATCTCGCGGGCGATTCGCTCGGCGGCGGCTTTGTCGTCTGGAGCGAGGTCGCCGTCGATCACCATCTCGCGCAGTTGGTCTTTGATCTGCTTGATCCAGATGCCGGGTGGACGGCCGAAGATCGCCATCAGCTCATGGCCGTCGAGCGGGCTCTGCAACGAGTCGAGCGCCGCTTCCGCCTGCAACCGGGCAAAGTGATCGCGCAGGCCAGCCACGCGGGCGGCGGCGGCGATGCGCTTGTATTCCCGGCCAGAGGTGACATCGGCCGCCGCGAGATCGAGCAGATCGTCCCAAACCGGGCCTGTCTCCAACGCCAGGCGACGGACCGCGCTATCGCTCCAATCCGGCTGATAGGTGGTGGGGCGGCCATGCAGCTCGACCAGGCGGCTGACCGCCAATTGGGTCGCTTTGTCCGCTTTCAGGCGGCGGAGGAGGGCCAGCGCCAGATCGGCGCCGACCCGTTCGTGCCCGAAGAAGTGGACCTCGCCCGATCCGTCGATGGTGCGCGTGCGCGGTTTCCCCGCGTCGTGGAGCAGCGCGGCCCAGCGGACGTTCGGTCGCCCTGGCGCCTGTTCGACGACCCGTTTCGTGTGCGCCCAGAGATCCTTCTCGCGGGTCAGCCGTCCCTGCATCCGCTCGGCATCGGTCGCTAGCAGCGCCAACTCGGGGAGCGCCACCGCGAGCAACCCGGTGCGGTGGAGAACGTCGAGCCCGTGGCTGGCATACGCACCAAGCAGCAGCTTGGTCAGCTCCGCGAGCTGGCGCTCCTCGCTGATCCGGCGCAGATGCTCCGCCCCGCGGGCCATCGCCGCCTCGGTTGCGGCGTCGAGCCGAAAGCCGAGCTGGGCGACGAAGCGGGCCGCCCGCAACAACCGGAGCGGGTCCTCGGCGAAGCGGGCGTCGGCATCCCCCACCGCGCGCAGCACCGCCATGGCAATGTCGGCTTCACCATCGAACGGGTCGACCAGCGCTCCGCCGCGGGCATCGACCGCGATCGCATTGATGGTGAAGTCACGGCGGCCCAGGTCGTCCTCGATCTGGCCGCCGAGTGCGACCGTGGGGAAGCGGGTTTCGTCCAGATACTGCTCTTGCCGGTAGGTGGTGACCTCGACCACGATCCGGTCGTCACCGCCGTCAAAGACGAGGCCGACCGTGCCGAATCGCTCGCCGGCGAGATAGGTCGAGGACGCGCCCGCGACCTCGCCCAACCGCAATGTCGTCTCCGGCACCGCCGAGGTGGCGAAGTCGAGGTCGCTCGGCAAGGGCCGCCTCAACAAGAGATCGCGCACCGGGCCGCCGACGATGAACAATTCCTGCCGACCGGCGGTAAAGGCGTTCGCGAGCGAGGCGACGACGCGGCGCTGCCGATCGGTCAGCGCCGCCAGCAGCGTGTCGCCAACGGTCGCCGCCGGCCGTCGCTTACTGCGTGTCATGCTCGACCACCGAGGTTCCTCCTGGCGCCGCGCTCACCGCCGCGCGGCGATCAGTCTACCCCGCCCGATCGTCTCCGAGCCGGGTCAGGTCAGGCGTCACCGCTGACGCGCTGCCAGAGTGATTGGCCGTCTCGCACCTCGTGCCGCATGCGCCCCTGCCGATGGAGATGGGTCAAGAAGGCGAGCGCGGTCGGCTGCAGCAGGTAGTAGCCGGCCGCGTCGGTGATCTCGGCATTGAAATGACGGAGCAGGCCGGTCAGAATCGCCTCCGCCGTGGTTGGTTCCGCCGCGAAGCGGACGATTTGCTCCGCGACTTGGTCGAGCAAGCCCCGGTTGAGCGCGATCAGATCGGCCAGCGAATCGACGATTGGGCCGTGACCCGGCACCGCTCTCCGGCAGGGAACCGCGGCCGCCCGCGCCAACGCCTGAAGGTGATCGGTGACGGAGAAGAGATAGGGGATCTTGTACTTCGCCAGAACTGACTCCGGCAGCACGACATCGGCGCAGAAGAAGATGCCATCGACGAGGTACCCGACCTGCCCGGGCGAGTGCCCCATCAGCGGCACGACCTC
>JACCSN010000520.1 GCA_013812985.1 Hyphomicrobiales bacterium
CGGCGGCCCTGGTTGAGCTGGAACGTCTCGTCCATCAGCCGCTGCTGCTCGCGCATGATGTCGGCGAGCTCGTCCATCTGCTCCATCATCTGCTGGTCGCCGGGCTGCATCTGGCCGGGCTGCGCCATCTGCAGGTTGTCGAGCATCTGCTGCAGCTCGCTCAGCAATTGCTGCGCCGCGTCGCGGTCGCCGAGCTCAGCCAGATCCTCGATGCGGTCGAGCATCTCCTGCAAATCCTGCTCGGTCATCGTCTGCATGTTCGGGTCGTTGGGCATCGGCATGTTCTGCATGCCGCGCTCCGCCATCTCGGCGGCGTAGCTTTCCAGGAACTCCTGCATCGCCTGGCGGAGCTCGTCCATCAAGCGGGCGATCTCTTCTTGTGAGGCGCCCTCCTCCAATGCCTTCTCCAGCGCCTGCCGGGCGGCGTTCAGCTGCTCCTCGGCGTCCGCCACGTCGCCGTCCTCGATGGCGCGCGCCACGGTCCAGAGGTATTCGAGCATTTCCCTGAGATCGTCGTCGTCGCGGGCGGCGAGCAGACGGTGGTAGCCGACGCGCAAGGCGAGATACGTGCCGGAATCCGGGATCTGCTCCGGCGCGACGGTGAGGGCGTCGAGCGCCAGGGCGACGATGTCGCGCCGATTGGCGTCGAGCGCCAGCAAGCGGCGCTGCTCGATCAGGGCGCGCGCCAGCGGCCGGTAGAAGGGCCGCGCCGGCAGCGCCATGGGGCCGGCGTCGGCGGGCCGCGCTTCCTGGTCGGCGGCGTCCTTCACGAAAGCGTCGGCGGCCACGTCGAGGCCTGCATAGGGGTGCTCTTCGAGCCGGCCGTCCGCCGTGGCGACGCCCTGGCGCGCCTGGGCGCGATCGATCCTGAGCGGCAGCGACGGCGGCTCGACCAGCGGCCGCGCGCCTTCCGGCTGCGCCTCGGCGGGGCGGAAGGTCACATTCCCTTCGGTGACGCCGTAATCGTCGGTCACGTCGAAGCCGAGCGTGAAGGAGCCGGCCCGGCTGGCCGTCAGCGGGCCGCGCGCGATGGTCGGCGGGCGGTCCTCGGTGACGGTGACCGGGTACGACGCCGTCCCGTCCGGATCGGCGATGCCGATCGTGGCGGTTTGGTCGAGGATGGCTTCGTAGGAGCGGATGACGTCTTCGGAATCCGCCGCCCGGCTTTCCTCCTTGGGCGCCAGCGCGGTCGCCGCACCGCCGGCGTTGACGGTGACCTCCGCCGGCTGGCGCGAGACGACGCGCACGGTGAGTTTGCTGCCTTCGGGCACGCTGACCGGCTCGCCGGCGACCTCGCCGGTGCGACGGGACAGGAAGACCGGGGCCTGGCCCGTATAGGGCGGCGGATCGATCCAGGCGTCTACGCGCGCGGCGATCGCGGCGTGGGCGACCGTCACGGGCGAGAACGCCTCGCCGAGGCGCGTCATCCACTCGCCCCAGGAGACGGCGAAGGCGAGCGCCAGGAGGACGGGCACGGCGAAGCGGAACCCATTCGGATCGCGCTCGGCCATTTGCGGGCGCGGAGCGCCGGCTTTCAGGTTCCGGAGCGAAGCATAAAGCCGCGCCTGGTTGGCCGCCCACAGCGCCCGCGCGGCGCCATCGTCGGCCACCGGCGAGATACGGTCGGCGAGGCCGCGCGCGGGCCGGTGCGGCAGGCCCGACAGCACCTCGACGCGCCGCATGGCTTCGAGTCGGCCGGGAACGACGAGCCAGGCGAGCCTGGCGAGGCTGAACAGCAGAGCCAGGCCGAGGACGGCAAGGGCGGAGAGGCGGAGCCAGTCGCCGCCCAGCCGCCAGAAGCCGAACCAGGAGAGGACGACATAGAGGCCAACGACCGAGAGGATCGGCACCAGGCGCGGCCACAAGCGTTCCCAGCCGAGCGCCAGCCGGGCGCGGCGGATCGCCCGCTCGAGGCGGTCGAGCTTACGGTTGGACGTTTGCGGTTTCACCAGCATCGCTTCCTCTGATCCGCGCCCTTACCCTTGCTAGCAGGAGATCAGCAGAATGGCGACACAAAGGCGTGTGAAGGGCATGGCGGACCCGATGATCCATGTGGCGGTCATCCTCGGGCGAGCGGAGCGAGACCCGAGGACCCAGAGCGGCCGGCGGCTCCAGGAATGGCCCTACGCCCGATCTTCGTGCAAACAAGCTGGAGAGGCCTCGGCCTGCGGATCAGCCCGGTCGGCTCGGCGGCCCCTGGGTTCTCGGGTTGGTTCTCGGGTCTCGCTCCGCTCGCCCGAGAATGACAGCTGGGAGGTTTCGCGCGGACAGCCTTAAAGAGAGCCGGCATAGCGTGCCGGACCACGCTTCAGCTGACGGGCAGCCAGCCAGAGCGCCAATCGGGCGACGATGAGGAGGACGAAGAGCGCGGTCAGCCCTTGATGCGCCGGCAATGAGTCAGCCCGCCAAAGGTTCACCAGCGCTATCATTGCGATCGCCGCGATCCAGTCGAGCGGCTTGGCGTATTCCTGGAGGAGAACGCGCCGCCAGTCGAAGCGCATTTCGCGGAATGTGGCGGGAAGCCCGGAGAATCTCGGGAGAAGCCGCGGGACCCTGGCGCAATAGGCGTCGAACCTGGCCCCGAACTTCCGGCGCAGGAAATCCTCCTCCGCCGCGATGATCGCCGCGTGCCAGCCGATCGCGATCGGCACGCCGACAAGCACGAAAAGCCAGGAATTCGCGGTCAGCGCCAGCCCGGCGAGCAGGAAGCAATTGCCCAAATACATGGGGTTGCGGGAGTGCGAATAGAGGCCGGTCGTCACCAGGTCCTCGGCATGGACCCGGTGGTCCCTGCCGCCGCGAATGATGTAGGCGAGGCCAATCGTCCCCACCCGGATGGCCTGGCCGACCAGAGCGACGGCGAGCCCGACAATGCCGATCAGGGCGGGGTCGTCCGCCAAACGCGGGCTCGGCAGGAGGATCAGCGCGATCCCGATCGGCAGCAGCAGGCCGCGACGCGTGAACAGGAGCTGGCCGAGCTTCACCAAACGCATCACGAGTCTCGAATATCGGGCGGCCGACGGCTCACGCGAGCCAATCGGGCAAGCGATCCAGCCCGAGGAGTTCGTCATAAGAGGGGCGCGGGCGCACGATGGCGAATTCGGCGCCGTTGACCATGACCTCCGGGACGAGCAGGCGCGAATTGTAGGTGCCGGCCTGCACAGCGCCATACGCTCCGGCCGAGTAGACGGCGAGCAGGTCGTCGGCTTCCGGCCTCGGCAGCCGGCGCGCCCTGGCGAGGAAATCGCCGGTCTCGCAAACCGGGCCGACGATGTCGCAGACGATTTCCGGGGCGTCCGTCTCCTCTACCGGACCGATCCGGTGCCAGGCGTCGTAGAGGGTGGGACGGATGAGGTCGTTCATGGCGGCGTCGACGACGACGAAAATGCGGCCCTGGCCTTGCTTCACGTAGATGACCTCGGTGACCAGGATGCCGGCGTTGCCGGCGATCAGGCGGCCGGGCTCGAAGATGACGCGGCAGCCGATCTTGTTCATGTGCTTGCGGACGATTGCCGCATAGGCAGCGGGCAGCGGCGGCGCGGCCTCGTCGTCGCGGTAGGGGATGCCCAGCCCGCCGCCGAGATCGACGTGCTCGATGGCATGGCCGTCGGCGCGCAGGTCCATGACCAATTCGGAAAGCAGCGCGAAGGCGTTGTCGAAGGGCTCCAGCTCGGTGATCTGGCTGCCGATATGCATGTCGATTCCGGCGACGCTGATGCCCGGCAGCGCCGCGGCGCGGGCGTAAAGGCGGCGGGCGTCGCCGAACGGGATGCCGAACTTGTTCTCCTTGCGGCCGGTGGCGATCTTTTCGTGCGTGCGGGCGTCCACGTCGGGATTGATGCGGAGGCTCACCGGGGCCGAGACGCCGCGCGCAGCGGCAAGCCCGGAGAGGCGCTCCAGCTCCGGCTCCGATTCGATGTTGAAGCAGAGAATGCCGGCTTGGAGCGCGAAGTCCATCTCGCGCGCCGTTTTGCCGACGCCTGAGAACAGGATCTTTTCAGCCGGAATCCCAGCCGCCAATGCGCGGCGAAGCTCGCCTTCGGAGACGACATCCGCCCCGGCGCCGAGCCGCGCCAGGGTGGCGATGACGGCCTGATTGGAATTGGCCTTCATGGCGTATGCAATCAGGTGGTCGAGGCCGGCGAAAGCCTCGTCGAAGACGCGATAATGGCGGGTGAGGGTGGCGGTCGAATAGCAGTAGAATGGCGTGCCGACCTTCGCCGCGATGGCCGGGACTGGGACATCCTCGGCGTGGAGCACGCCACTCTGGATCGCGAAGTGGTGCAAGGCGGGCCCGTCCGGCTAGATCAGCGGATCGAGCAGGAAGCGCCGCGCCGGGGCGGCGTCGGGCGTCGCCTCTGCCTGCTCCTGGGCGCCGGGCGAGCCGGGATCGAGCGTGGAAAGCTTGCCGGCCGCGGCGTCGTTCGGCGCGGCCGGGACAAGAACGGCTCCGGACGGCGGCAGCGGCAGGACGGCTTCGTCCCGGCCGGGATCCTCTAGCGCGCCGCGGCGGCCGCAGCCCGAAAGGGCCACGGCGGCGAGCAGCAGAACGATCAGACCTCGTGCCAACATTCGGGTCCTCGTTGCACTTGGAAACCTCCACACGCCTGGACCAGCGACGTGCGTGCTTCGAGGCTCGCCTGCGGCTCGCACCTCAGCATGAGGGGAGTTGGTGATGCCGCCCAACCATACGCCGCCAATGGTATGCCACCCCACGTCATGTCACCGACTTTATGCCGCCCGACGACTTACCTCATCCTTGAGGCGCGGAGCGAAGCGGAGCCTCGAAGGACGCACGACAGTCGTGCAATGCTTGCGACATTAACACCCGCGACACGGAAACGTCAGGACAAGGTTGGCCTTACACACCAGCTTTCTCGCTTCCGAGCCGCTCGATCCAGGCGCGGGCCGCGGCGCGGACATTGTCCGGCGCGGTTCCGCCTTCACTCACGCGGCTCGCGACCGAGGCCTCGACGGAGAGGACCGCGTGCACGCCGTCATTGATCGCCGGATGCGCCGACTGCAAGACATCCAGCGGCAAGGCTTCGAGGCTGACGCCGCGCCGGGCGGCTTCGGCGACGAGGCGGCCGGTGACGCCATGCGCCTCGCGGAAGGGCAGGCCCGCTTCGCGGACGAGCCAGTCGGCGAGGTCGGTCGCGGTGGAGAAGCCGGCGCCGGCGGCTGCCCGCATCGCGTCGACATTGGGCGTCATGTCGCGGACCATGCCGGTCATCGCGGCAAGGCTCAAGGAGAGGCTCGGCAGCGCGTCAAAAACCTGCTCCTTGTCCTCCTGCATGTCCTTGGAATAGGCGAGCGGCAGGCCCTTCATGACGACGAGGAGGGCGGCGAGCGCGCCGATGATGCGGCCGGTCTTGGCGCGGACCAGCTCGGCGGCGTCCGGATTGCGCTTTTGGGGCATGATCGAGGAGCCGGTGGTCCAGCGGTCGGAGAGCTTGATGAAATCGAACTGCGCTGTCGACCACAGCACGATCTCCTCGCCGAAACGCGAGAGATGGACGGCTGCGATGGAGGCGGCGGCGAGCGCCTCCAGGGCGAAATCGCGGTCGGAGACGGCGTCGAGCGAATTGGCGCATGGGCGGTCGAAGCCGAGCGCCGCGGCGGTGGCGCGCCGATCGATCGGGAACGCGGTGCCGGCAAGCGCCGCCGCGCCGAGCGGGCACTCGTTCAGACGCCGGCGCGCATCGGCGAAGCGGCCGCGATCGCGGGAAAACATCTCGACATAGGCGAGGAGATGGTGGCCGAAGGTGACCGGCTGCGCGCCTTGCAAATGCGTGAAGCCGGGCATGATCGTATCGGCCTCGGCCGCGGCTTTCTCGGCCAGCGCCGACTGGAGCGCGTGCAATTGGCCGTCGATCGCGTCGATCGCGTCGCGCACCCAGAGGCGGAAATCGGTGGCGACCTGATCGTTGCGGGAGCGCGCCGTGTGCAAACGCCCGGCCGGCGCGCCGATCAGTTCACCGAGCCGCGCCTCGATGTTCATGTGGATGTCTTCCAGGGCGCGGGAGAAGGTGAAGCCGCCGTCACGGATTTCTCGCGCGACCGTGTCTAGACCGCCGACGATAGCATCGGCATCTTGCGCCGCGATGATGCCTTGATCGGCGAGCATGCGGGCATGGGCCTGGCTGCCGGCGATATCCTGGGCGGCCAGCGCCTTGTCGAAATCGATCGAAGCGTTGATCTCTCCCATGACGGCGTCCGGGGCTTCGCCGAACCGGCCGCCCCACATCTTGTTCTTCATGGTTCCTCTCAGGAGGCGTTCGTCATGGCTGAAAGCCGATACAGGTTCATGGGACAGGCGCCGGCGCGGGTCGCCGCGGTCGGCCTCGTCGGCGTGCTTGCCGCCGCCCTATACGTGACGCTCGGTGGCGGTGGCAACGGCGCCGACGCGGCGGCTTGCGCGGCGGCGCGGCCCGGCGCCGAGGCTCTCGACCCGCTGGTCGGCGGCGAGATCGCCGCGTTCCAGGTCGCGCAAACGCCGCTGAAGCTGTCGGACCTCGCCTTCACCAACGCCGAAGGGGAGCCTGCGACGCTCGGCGATTTCGAAGGCAAGATCGCGTTGCTGAACCTCTGGGCGACTTGGTGCGTCCCCTGCCGGAAGGAAATGCCGGCGCTCGACCGGTTGCAGTCAGCGCTCGGCGGCGAGGACTTCGCGGTCGTGCCCGTCTCGATCGACACCGGCGGCCGGGAGCGCCCGGCCGAATTCCTCAAGAGCATCGGTGTGACCAGCCTGCCGCTCTACACCGACCCATCCACGGAGATCTTTCTCGAAGTGAAGAAGCGCAGCCTGGGGATCGGGCTGCCGGTCTCCATCCTTGTCGACCGCGACGGCTGCCACCTCGGCCACATGAACGCCCCGGCGGAATGGGATTCGCTGGAGGGCCAGCGGCTGATCGAAGCGGCGATCAAGGGCGGGACGCCGCCGCAGGGATGATTCCTGAATACCGCGATAGACGTTATGTATGATTTGCCGGATTCAGGCACAAAGGGTTCGGACATGAACGCGTCGATTGACGAGCGCTGGCAGCAGTTCGTCGACAGCGCCGTCAAGAGCGGACGCTTTAATTCGGCGAGCGAAGTGGTGCGTGATGGGCTTCGTCTGGTGGAGGAGCGCGAGGCGAAGTTGCAGGCGTTACCGGACACGATCGACGCCTCGATCGCCGAAGGCGGCAGCTTCACCGACGAGGAAGTCGGTGAAGCGATCGAAGAAAGATTCGCGGAGTTGGCGCGGCAAGGGTTTTGAGTGCGCCGCCTCGTCTTTCTCGAAGAACGCCGGGGCATCGGCGGCGCCTCCGATCTAGACGATGAGCTTTGAAGGTGGGCTTCCGGTCGCCCGCGGCTGTGCTAGACTCGCGGCCTGGGACAACCCTTCCAACGAGGTGACGCCATGGCCAAAAGCCAAATGCGAAGCAACAAAGAGACGCGGAAGCCGAAAGCTGACAAGAAGGCCAAGGGCGCCGCCGCGGCGGCAGAGGCTCCGAAATCCGGATCCGGCTACAAGCCGTTCGCCGACAAGAAGGCCGACAAGAAGAAAGGCTCCTGAGCTCCCAGCTCAAAATCTGTCCGGAAACTCACTCCCACAAGGGGAACCCTCATGGTGAGGTGCGCGCGTGGCGCGCCTCCAGCCATGATCCAGAGTGCGCCCAAAGCGCCTCATCCCCCAATCCTGAGCATGTCGAAGGGTGAGGCTCCGCTTCGCTCCGCGCCTCATGATGAGAGGTGTGCTGAGCTTAGGCTCCGTCCGTGAACAATGGAATCGCTTGGGATTGTTTTGGGGATTCCGGCACTGGGGATGAGCTTGTAGCATTCTGGGGTGATCGACGAATCGGCCATCCGGCTTCGGTTTGAGGCTCTTGGTCCCGTGCTTGACGAGCGGGGTCGGCGGCGGTTTGCGGCGGCCGAGGCGATGGCGGCCGGGCGTGGCGGGATCGCGGCCGTGTGGCGCGCGACGGGGATGGCCCGCAGCACCATTGGGCGAGCGCTCGGGGAGTTGCGGGCCGGCGAGGACATCGATGCGGGGCGGGTGCGCCGAGCGGGCGGCGGCCGCAAGCCGATGCGCGAGACCGATCCGAGCCTGATGGAGGACCTGCGCTCGCTGGTCGAGCCGGAGGCGCGCGGCGATCCGCAATCGCCGCTGCAATGGACAGCCAAGAGCCTGCGCAAGCTCAGCCAAGGGCTGGGCGACTTGGGCCACACGATCGGCCGCACCCTGGTGGGTGAGTTGCTGCATGAGCTTGGCTACCGCCTGCAATCCAATCGCAAGACCCGTGAGGGATCGAGCCACCCCGATCGCGATGCCCAGTTCTGCTACATCAACGATCGCGTGAAGGCGGCGCTTGCCGCAGGCGACCCGGCGATCTCGGTCGACACCAAGAAGAAGGAACTCGTCGGCGACTTCAAGAATGCCGGGCGCGAATGGCGACCAAGCGGCTCGCCCGAAGAGGTTCGCGTGCATGACTTCGTCATCCCGGAGCTCGGGCGGGCCGTGCCTTATGGAGTATACGACATCGCCGGCAATGCCGGCTGGGTGAGCGTGGGCATCGACCACGATACGGCGGCCTTCGCGGCCAACGCCATCCGCAGCTGGTGGACGCTGATGGGCCGCGAGCGTTATCCCCATCCCCGCGGCCTGCTGATCACGGCGGATGGCGGCGGCAGCAATGGCTCGCGCGTGCGGCTGTGGAAACTGGAATTGCAGACGCTCGCCGACGAGATCGGCATCCCGATCACCGTGTGCCATCTGCCGCCCGGCACGAGCAAGTGGAACAAGATCGAGCACCGCCTTTTCTCGTTCATCACCGGCAATTGGCGTGGCAAGCCACTCGTCAGCCATCAGGTGATCGTGCAGCTGATCGCCGCCACTACGACAAAGGCCGGCTTGAAAGTCCGCTGTGAACTCGACCCAAACTCCTATCCAGCCGGCATCAAGGTCTCCGACGCCGAACTGCAAGCTGTCAACCTCAGGCGCCATGACTTCCACGGCGAATGGAACTACACCCTCAGCCCAAACCCGCCCGCTCCGAAGCGATAGCTCTCGGACGGACCCTTAG
>JACCSN010000357.1 GCA_013812985.1 Hyphomicrobiales bacterium
ACGAGCATCGCGCCGTGCGTCTTGCAGATCTCCAGCGCATCGCCGACGTGATCGTTGTGGCCATGGGTCACGAGCACATGCGTGCAGCCCTCGGCGGCCTGGCGCGGCTCGCCCTTGAAGGAGGGATTGCCGGTGAGGAACGGGTCGAAGAGGATGCGGGCCTCGCCGAACTCGATGCGGAAGGCGGAATGCCCGAACCAGGTCAGCCTCATGGATGCTCCTTTCGCTTTTCTTGTCGCTTACGCCGTCCTGTCAAGAGCCTGCCTCATAGCCCTGAGAAAGCTCGCGCGGGAGTCGGGGACAGTCTGCCCGCGCGGCTCGTAGACATGCCGCCCCAGGAAATGACCAGTCAGCCCGAAGGCCTCTTCCAGACGCTGTGGGCCGGCGACCTCCGAAGCCGCGCCGACGAGGAAGGCAGGAAGCATGAGCAGCCGCTCCGCGTAAGGCTGGCCCGCCTGTCGGCTCACGGCCCGGCCGCTTTTCGGCGAGACATAGACAAGCTCGTCGCGCTCGCCCGCCGCGGCGCAAGTGTCGAGGTCCAGGCCGAAGCCGAGCTCTTCCAGGAGCAGAAGCTCGAAGCGGGCCATCATCTCGGCGCCGAGCGGCGGCCGGTCGAAGCAATCCAGCATGAGCGCGAGCGCTGCATGGAGGCGCGGATGCGGATCGCGCTCCGGCAGAAGCCGCAGATGCGCGGCGGCGAGCGCCAGGCCGAAGGCGCCCATTCCCGTTGCAGTGAGGGCCGAGCTTCGCTCTTCGACCGGCTCGACGCGAAAATTGCCCAAGTGCTCGTCGAGCCGCGCCCGCCAGGTGAGAAGGAGCGTATTGCCGGGCTGCACGAAGGGGCGCAGACGTCGCCCACGGCCGCCCTTGACCAGCCCGAGATGCCGCCCGCGCGCTTCCGTCAGCACCTCCAGGATGATGTCGGTCTCGCCGTAGCGCCGCGTACCGACGACGATGCCTTCCTCAGACCATTGCATGCGCGTCCGTTCGCTGGCGATGAAGCAGGTTGATAGCAGACGTCAGCATATCGAAACGCGGTCGAGGAAGGCGAGTTCAGCTTCCGACGGTCGGGGCGGCGACATCCGCGCTCGGTCGCAACCCGGAGTTCGGACAAGATATGAGCAAGAGCAAAACCCTGGAGACGACGAAGCGCTTCGGCGAGGCCGTCAATACCGGCAAGCTGGAAGCCTTCGACGACCTTATGGCCACGGGCGTCCTCGACCACGACCCGGTCCCCGAACAACCCGGCCCCCACCGTCGCTGACGCCGGGCAACTGATAGGCTACAACGATCCCGGAAGTGGGGACGGCTCCATGCCGGCAGCCGCCAGATGGCCACGGAGCTCGAACGGCGCCGCGACGTTCTCGATGCATTCGATGCCGCCTCCGGTCCCCTTCACGGTGACGGCGCCGAAATCCAGAAGGCGCCCCAGCACCGATTGCGAGACATCGATCGATTCGATCTTGTCCTTCTTCATCTCCACCATGTTCCGGGCAATGAATCCGCTCCTGTGAACGATCCGGCGGTCGGTGATCACGATCTCCGTTGTGGCGTATTTCATGTAGGCGCTGAGAATGGCGACGATGCTGGTCAACAGGAGGAGGATCGCGGTCCACCGATCCCAGGCAATGGCGACCAGACCCGCCGCGAACAAGATGAGCGGCGGCGCGAACAGCATCCAGTGCAGGCGGGCTCGGTAAGTGACCAGCTCGGCCGATGGGGGCCCAACGGCCCCTCCGGTGCCGTGGCGCCCGGAAAACGTCTCGCTCGCGCGTTGCTGGATCGCGTTCAACATGAATGGCGACACTAGCAGCGACTAATTTTAGAAATCCTTATCGACGAACGGGTCTGCGGGCGAGCCTCGGACGGCAACGCCACGTCGCATTCGCGCTAATTCAGGGTCAAGAGCTAAGTGTCACAATTCTGCCAGCTTATAAATTACTCGAGGGATATTGACGC
Organism: Hyphomicrobiales bacterium; assembly: GCA_013812985.1. The sequence continues at coordinate 1,960 of JACCSN010000357.1, forward strand.
CATACAAGGTGGATAATGGCGATAATGGACTGTAGAAACATCCATCTAATCTGTTTAGCCGCATTCCCTCCTACGCAGGATGCCGTCTTGAAGACAAATTTATTGCGGTCACTACGAGCGACCCCACTCAAAGGCTCAGGGTTAGAGCTTGAACAGGATTTGGTTAGAGTTCGGTTAGAGACCTTGCATCGACGGGGGGAAGCGCCAAATTCATCGCAGGCCAAGACAACGGCCCGGATCGAACGTCCGAGATCACACATTCAAGGAGACGGAAGATGAGGAAAGACATAGCGGGTTTCCCCACGCTGCAGACCGAGACTGAAATCGAGCGTCGCCGTAGTCGCCGGAGCCGGAGCCGTCGCAGCCGTCGGAGCCGTCGCAGCCGGGACTAGTTCGAAGCTTAGAACGGTTGAGCCTGGGGGGAGAAAACCCCCCGGGCCAATTCCATGTTGGCTTCGGCAACATGGCAAGTGCAGGCGCCAGTCGATCATGAACATCTTCGAACTGGTCACTCGGTACTTTCCTTACCTCTACGCGGTTCGAAAGCGAGCGATCCTGACAGGGGCGCTTGTGCTGACCGAGCCGCTTGTCGCGGTTGCCCTGATTTGGCTCGGAAAGGAACTAACCGACCAGGTGCTGGTCGGCCGGAAGGTTGATCTGCTGCCGATCTTCGCCGCAGCCTTCATTGGCGTGTCGGGCCTAAAGGTGGGGCTCGATTACGCAACGACCCGGCTGGAGGCTAGCGTCGTCGAATCGATCTTCCAGGCCATCCGGATCGATCTCTACCGCCATCTCCTGCGCGTTTCGCCAGGCTCTCTCGGCAAGCGAAGCGTCGGCGATCTTCTGGCGCATTTGTCGGACGACGTCGAGCGCATGGAGCTCCTCGTCTTCACCGGGATCATCGCGGTCGTCTCGGATCTCGCGACCGTCGTCTTCTTCGTCATCTTCCTCTCGGTCCTGAGCTGGAAGCTGACGCTCTGCGCCCTGCTCGTCCTGCCCATCCTGGTCTTCGCCAGCCTGCGCCTCTCGCCACGCGTTCGCCGCGCCGCGCGCATCGGGCGTCATCGCGCCACCGCATGGATGTCGCTTTCCGAGGAGCGCCTTGGCGCCGCGGCGATCATCCACTCCTTTGGCGCTCAGGAGACCGAGGTCAGGCTGTTCTCTGCCCGCCTGGACGTGGCGCGCGCCGCCGAGCTTCGCACGGTGAGGATCCAGGCTTGGCTCAGTGTGGTGATCGAGACCGCCGTCGCGGTCGGCGGTCTCCTGGTCTTCACGCTGGGCGCCTACGAGATCCTTTACGGCAACCTCACGCTTGGAACGCTGGTCGCATTCGCCGGCTCCATCGGATCCCTCTATGATCCGGCCCGCGGCCTGGCAAAGGCATCCGGCCGATTCCAGCGCGGCGCGGCCGCGGCGCAGCGCGTCGGCGATCTTTTTGACACGCCGAGCCTCGTCGTGGAGCGGCCTTCCGCTCCGCCGCTCGTGAATGTGAAGGGCGCGCTCGAGTTCAGAGACGTGCATTTCGCCTACCAGCGGGGAACGGAGGTCATCAAGGGGATCTCGTTGAAAACCGAGCCCGGCGAGATGCTGGCGGTCGTCGGGCCGAGCGGTTCCGGCAAGTCGACCTTGGTCCAGCTCGCCCAGCGCCTCTATGACCCTTCGGAAGGCGCGGTCTTGCTGGACGGACAGGATCTGCGTGAGGTGACCACCGAATCCGTCAGGCGAGCGGTCGCAGTCGTCTTTCAGGAGGCTTTCCTCTTCCGCGGAACGATCGCCGACAATATCCGCTACGGAGAGCCCGATGCGCCCGAGGAGCGCGTTTCGGCGATGGGCCGCGCCGCTTATGTCGATTCCTTCTTGGCTGGGCGTCCTGGCGGCTACAATGCCCCGGTGGGGTCGCGCGGCGCCTGGCTGTCGGCCGGCCAGCGGCAGCGGGTCGGCCTGGCCCGCGCCCTCATGCGGGATGCTCCGCTGCTGATCCTCGACGAGGCAACCGCTTCGGTCGACACCGAGACTGAGGAATTGATCCAGGACGCCGTCGAACGTTTCGCGGGTCGGCAGACAATCCTGGTCATCGCGCACCGGCTCTCCTCCATTCAGCGCGCCGATCGCGTCGTGGTCGTCGACCAGGGCCGCGTCGTCGAGACCGGGTCTCCCACCTTCCTGCTCCAGACCGCGTCGCGCTGCCGCGATCTCTTCGCGGCTCAGCTGATCGGCGAGAAGGCTGTCGCATGAGCGGCGGACGCGTTCGCAATTACAAGCCCGGCGACAAGATCGGCGAGCGCCATACGGTGCTCGCAACCGTGGATAAGAAGCCCGGTCGCCATCCGATCTATATTGTCTGGGACCACGCCGGCTGGTGCGCCGTGGCCTGCAAGTTCTTCCGCTCGCAAGCGAAGGCGGAGCGCGAGGCCGCGATGCTGTCGGAACTCGGGCATCCCAATGTGGTGCGCCTCTTCGGGATGGGAGAACACGCCAACATCTTCATCGAGTTCGTGGAAGGCCCCACGCTCGCCCGCTTGCTGGACAGGCAGCCTGACGGGCGGCTATCCGTCGCCAACGCCCTCCGCCTGACAATCCATATCGGTGCTGCTTTGGAATTCATGCATCGCAAAGGCGTCTTGTATCTGGACCTCTCGGCCTCCAACGTCATCGTGGCCCCTACGGGCCGGCCCGTTCTCGTCGATTTTGGAGCAGCTAGGCGGACCAACGAAGAGCGCCCGCCAAACGTGATCGGCACGGACCCCTACATCGCCCCGGAGGAATGCGAGCAGCAGCAGGTCGTCACGCCCGCCGCCGACATCTTTGGGTTAGGCGTGCTGCTGTTTGAGCTTCTCACGGGTGAGCTTCCTTTTCCCGAGGGCAGCCGCAAGAAGCCGTTCCCGCAAACCGGTTGCGAACCCGAGAGCGCTCGCGACTATCGCCCTACCCTGCCCAAAACGCTTGACGTTCTGATTCTGAGTTGCTTGGCGCGCGATCCCAAAGCACGCCCGAGCATGCCGCAACTTCTCACCGGCCTGCACGAATTCATCCGGACCGGTCCGCGCATGTGGCCGGCAGGCTTTCAACCTGAATCGGCGAACCCATCCGCCCCTTTGGGGTGATCGGCGACCGGAGTCTTAAAGCGGCCATCGGCCTGGCCGCTTGGAACCATGCCGGCTCGCGCCTGTTTTCAGCCATGTTTGGCGCTTCGCCGCGAGAACCTGATGACCACGACGACTGACGGCGTTTCCGACCCAGGGCGCGGACGGGAGGCGACGACCCCTTCGGAAATGACCTGGCCCGGTTGGAAGGACATTTTGTGGCGGGTCTATTCGGAATTCAGCGAGGATAGGGTCACGCTGATCGCCGCCGGCGCGACCTTCTATCTCCTCCTCGCCCTATTTCCGGCGCTGGCCGCGTTTGTTTCCATCTACGGCGTGGTCGCCGACCCGCAAACGATCGCCGACCATGTCGCCTTTCTCGGCGGCGTTCTCCCGTCTGGCGGCCTGGAGCTCATCCAGAGCCAGCTGCAGAGCCTGATATCGCAGGATCCATCGTCGCTGAGCTTCGGGTTCCTCTTCGGCCTGGCGCTGGCGCTCTACAGCGCCAACAACGGCATCCTCACATTGTTCGAGGCAATGAACATCGCTTATGACGAGGCGGAGAAGCGTGGCTTCGTCATGCGCTACGCAATCTCGCTGCTGTTCACGCTGGGCGCCATCATCATCGGCATCCTGTTCATCGTCTCCGTCGGCGTGGTCCCGGCAGTTCTGGCTTTTGTCGGGCTCGGGACGGTCGCCGAGACGCTGATCTCGCTGGCGCGCTGGCCGATCCTCTTCGCCGCCTCCGCCGCGGCCATTGCCGTCCTCTACCGCTACGGGCCGAGCCGCGAGCGCGCCAAATGGCGCTGGGTGACCTGGGGCAGCGTGCTCGCCACGATCGTGTGGATCATCGCGTCGGTCCTGTTCTCCTGGTACCTGACCAATTTCGCCGACTACAACGCCACCTACGGCTCGCTCGGCGCCGTGATCGGCTTCATGATGTGGACCTGGATCTCGGTCATCATCCTGATCTTCGGCGCGGAGCTCAATTCGGAGATGGAGCATCAGACCGCGCGCGACTCCACCACCGGCCCGGAAAAGCCGCTCGGCGCGCGCGGCGCCACCATGGCCGACAACGTGGGCAAGAGCAGCGACGACCCGGCCGCCAAGGCCGAGGCTGAGCGGGGCAAGGCCGAGCCATTGCGTTTTCCCGGTCAAAGCGCCGGCAAGAAGAGTGAGCCAGTGCGCCGGCCGCGAAGCACCGAATCGCCCTCGCGGGCGGGAAGCATCGCCGCGATTCTCCTGCCGATCGCCGCGCTCGGCGGCCGGCTGTTCGGATCGCGCCGGCGAAGGTCCTGAGACGCAACGAGGACATCGCGCTCCGTCCTTAGTCTACCGGCGCGGCCTTTCCTCGCCTATCCTGCTTACATCCCGCGTCGGACCGTTCGCTCAGCTCCGGAAGACGCACCGCAGACCAGGAGGGCCGCCAGCATGTACGTGGTCGATTGCGACTGTCATAATTACTGGTGCAGCGCCACCGTCCTGGAGCCTTATCTGGAACCGACATGGCGGGACTATTTCGTCCGCGGCGAGAAGACCGGGCCTGTCGGCGCCTTCCCGCACGCACACCGCCCCTGGTTTCATCCGGAGGGATTCTCGCGCCACGATATCCGGCCGGAGACCGAGGACGACAATTACCGGATCATGCGGGAGAAGCATCTCGACAAATATGCGATCGACGCCGCCATCCTGACCGGCGATGAGGCGATCGAGGCGTCGACGCTGGCCAATCCGTATTACGCCATGGCGCTCTGCCGCGCCTATAACGACTACCAGGTCGACACCTGGCTTCCGAAGGACGAGCGCTTCTTCGGCTCCATCGTCATCGCGCCGCAGGACCCGAAACTTGCCGCGCAGGAAATTCGCCGGCTCGGCGGCCATCCGCGCCTTGTCCAGGTGCTCGCCTCGCACGGCGCTCAGCGGCCCTACGGCGACCCCTTCTACCATCCGATCCACGAGGCCTGCGCCGAGGTGGGCCTTCCCTTCGCGATCCACCTCGGCGGCCAGGGCGGCGTCAATTCCAACGCGATAGCCGCCGGCCCGAGCACGTTCTTCTGGGAGACCCACGCCATCCTGCCGCAATCGGCCATGACGCATCTGGCCAGCATGATCGCCCAGGGCGTCTTCGAGAAATGGCCGTCGCTCTATTTCGTCATCATCGAATGCGGCGTCGCCTGGGTCCCTTCGGTCCTGTGGCGGCTCGATTCCAACTTCCGGTCGCTTCGCAAAGAGACGCCCTGGCTGAAGATGCTGCCGTCCGAATATTTCAAGCGGAACGTCAGGATGAGCACCCAGCCTTTGGAGCAGCCGGAGAAGATCCAGCACCTCTGGGCGACCCTGGAAGCCATGGACGGCGAGAACACCCTCATGTTCGCCTCCGACTATCCGCATTGGGATTATGACGCGGTCGACCGGCTGCACATCCCGCCGCAATGGCGCGAGAAAATCATGGGCCGCAACGCGCTTGAGGTCTATTCGCGCCTGCCGCGCCTGGCCGAAGCGGCCGTGGCGTAGGGCCGATCGCCATGGCCGAGAAACATTTCGCCTGCCGGACCAACGAGGTGCCCGCCAACGCCGTCAAGATCGTCAACCTGAAGAGCCGCTCCATCGGCATCTTCAACGTCAAGGGCAGCTACCACGCGCTCCTGAATGTCTGCCCGCATCGGGGCGCATCGCTCTGCGAGGGCCCGGTCTCCGGCACCACCTGCCCGACCGACGGCCGCGATTTCGTCTACGGCCGCGAGAACGAGATCATCCGCTGCGCCTGGCACGGCTGGGAGTTCGACATCCGCACCGGCGAGTTCCTCGTCAACCCTAAGATCCGCGCGCGCACCTACCCGGTGACACTGGAAGGCGAAGCGGTCTACGTGCATGTGTGATGCCGCGAGCGCGTGGCGCGGCAATTCAGGCCAATAGCGCCGGTACAAGGCAAGCCCCCTCTCCGCCACGCCGTAAATCTCGTCAGCGGAGTGGCTCATGAACGAGAGCCGATGAGCGCGGACGCGGATTTCGATGTGGTGATCGTGGGCGGCGCCGCTATCGGCTCCGCGGTCGCTTATTTCCTGAAGGCCATCGAGCGCTTCCCTAGCTCTGTCGCGGTGTTGGAGCGCGACCCGACCTTCAGCACCGCCTCCACCACGCTCTCCGCCGCCTCCATCCGTCAACAATTCTCCACGCCGGAGAATATCCGCCTGTCCCGCTTCGGGCTCCAGTTCCTGCAAAACCTCAAGGAGCGGCACGGGTCGGAGGCCGATCCCGCACTGCATGAGGGAGGCTATCTCATCCTCGCCGCCGGCGCGGGCCGCTCGATCCTGGAGGACAATCATCGTATCCAGCGCGCCGAAGGCGTGGCCGTGGCTCTGCTGGATCGCGACGCGCTTGCGGCGCGGTTTCCGTGGCTGAACACTGACGGAATCGCGGCAGGCGGCCTCGGGCTTTCCGGCGAGGGCTGGTTCGACGCGCACGCGCTCCTGCGCGCCCTGCGGTCGGGCGCCGGGCAAGCCGGGGCGGAAATGATATCGGGCGAGGTCGCCGCCATTGAAGACCGAAGCGGCCACGTCATTGCTGTCCGCCTCGCCGATGGACGCCGGATCGGCTGCCACTTCCTCGTCAACGCCGCCGGCCCGGCGGCCGGCAGGCTGGCGGCGCTCCTCGGCCGCGATCTTCCCGTCGAGCCGCGCAAGCGCACGGTCTTCGTGGTCGACGCTCCGGACGCAAAAATTGCGACTGGCGGTGAGATGCCCCTCGTCGCCGACCCGTCGGGCATCTGGGTACGGCCGGAAGGAGGCGGGTTCATCGCCGGCTATTCGCCGCCCGAAGCTGAGGACGGGCCCGCCGATCCCAGCGACTTCGAGCCCGACCACGGCATCTTCGAGGACACCCTCTGGCCGCTGCTCGCCACCCGCATCCCAGCTTTCGAGCGGCTCAAGGTGACATCCGCCTGGGCCGGGCATTACGATTACAACCTCCTGGACCAGAACGCGGTGATCGGGCCCGATCCGGACTTGCCGAACTTTCTTTACGCCAACGGTTTTTCAGGCCACGGCCTGCAGCACGCGCCGGGCGTCGGGCGCGCCGTCGCAGAACTCATCGTGCACGG
>JACCSN010000361.1 GCA_013812985.1 Hyphomicrobiales bacterium
TGACGCTCGGCCCCAAGGGCCGCAATGTCATCCTGGAGAAGTCCTTCGGCGCTCCCCGCATCACCAAGGACGGCGTGACGGTCGCCAAGGAGATCGAGCTTGAGGACAAGTTCGAGAACATGGGCGCGCAAATGGTGCGCGAGGTCGCGTCGAAGACCAACGACATTGCCGGCGACGGCACCACGACGGCGACCGTGCTCGCCCATGCCATCGTCAAGGAAGGCGCCAAGTATGTGGCCGCCGGCATGAACCCGATGGACCTGAAGCGCGGCATCGAGATGGCCGTCGTCGCGGTCGTCAAGAACCTCGAGAGCCAGTCCAAGAAGATCAACACCTCCGCGGAAGTGGCCCAGGTCGGCACGATTTCGGCAAACGGCGACAAGACCGTCGGCGACATGATCGCCGAGGCCATGCAGAAGGTCGGCAACGAGGGCGTCATCACGGTCGAGGAAGCGAAGTCCATGGAGACGGAGCTTGAGGTCGTCGAAGGCATGCAGTTCGACCGCGGCTACATCTCCCCGTATTTCATCACCAACGCGGAGAAGATGGTAGCCGATCTCGAGGACCCCTACATCCTTCTCTTCGAGAAGAAGCTCTCCAACCTCCAGGCCATGCTGCCGGTGCTGGAAGCCATCGTGCAGTCGGCGCGTCCCCTCCTCATCATCGCCGAGGACGTGGAAGGCGAGGCGCTCGCCACGCTGGTCGTCAACAAGCTGCGCGGCGGCCTGAAGGTCGCGGCGGTCAAGGCGCCGGGTTTCGGCGACCGCCGCAAGGCCATGCTGCAGGACATCGCCACCTTGAGCGGCGGCCAGGTCATCTCCGAGGATCTCGGCATCAAGCTCGAGAGCGTCACGCTCGACATGCTCGGCCGCGCCAAGAAGGTGTCCATCTCCAAGGAAGAGACCACCATCGTCGACGGCGGCGGCGAAAAGGCTGACATCCAGGGCCGCGTCGCGCAGATCAAGGCGCAGATCGAGGAGACCACCTCGGACTACGACAAGGAAAAGCTGCAGGAGCGGCTGGCCAAGCTCGCCGGCGGCGTCGCGGTGATCCGCGTCGGCGGGGCGACCGAGATCGAGGTCAAGGAGAAGAAGGACCGCGTCGACGACGCCCTGAACGCGACCCGCGCGGCCGTCGAAGAAGGCATTGTCCCGGGCGGCGGCGTGGCGCTTCTGCGCGCCAAGAAGTCGATCATGGGCCTGACCTCCGACAACCCGGATGTCCAGGCCGGCATCAAGATCGTCTTGAAGGCGCTGGAATCGCCGATCCGCCAGATCGCCCAGAATTCGGGCGTCGACGCCTCCATCGTCGTGGGTAAGGTGCTCGACAGCGAATCCGACACGTTCGGCTTCGACGCCCAGCTGGAGGACTACAAGGATCTTGTGCAGGCCGGCATCATCGACCCGACCAAGGTCGTGCGCACCGCTCTGCAGGACGCCGCTTCGGTAGCGGGCCTGCTGGTGATGACCGAAGCCATGGTCGCCGACATGCCTAAGAAGGAAGCCGGCGGCGGCGGCATGCCGGGCGGCGGCATGGGCGGCGGTGGCATGGGCGGCATGGACTTCTAGGGTCCTGACGCACGCCGGAGATACGACGGGGCCCCGCGGGGCCCCGTTTTCTTGTCGGTTCCTGACGACTTCCCCGCCAGCAACGCTGCGGATAATCGCGTCTCCCGAGGCACCCCCCAATGGGTTGACGGGGAGCCAGGCCCGGCGCAGGACCCTTCAATGCTGTCCCAGAGAGCCCGCTACGCCCTTCGCGCTCTGATCTACATGAACGGTCGCGGAGAGCCCGTGTCCACGGCGGAGATCGCTCGCGAGGTGCCCGTTCCCCGCAAATTCCTCGAGCAGATCCTGCTTCAGCTAAAGGCCCACCGGATGGTGGAAAGCCGGCGAGGGCGGGAAGGCGGCTATCGTCTCGGGCGATCCGGCGCGGAGATCAGCTTCGCGGATGTCATCCGCGTCGTGGACGGTCCTCTCGCGCTTGCCCCGTGCGCCAGCCGGACCGCCTACCGCCCCTGCGAATCCTGTTCCGATGTCGAGACCTGCCCCATCAGGCCCGCCTTGATCAAGGCGAGGGACGCGACCGCCGCCATCCTGGAACGAACGACCCTGGAAGACGGTGACTCAAAATCTTTCGTCCAAACTAGCTTGACTAATCCTATCGTATAAGTAGGATTTCTGCTCCCGACTCTTCTCGCGGAGCAAAGGTATGGAAACCGAGTTCTTCATCTTCTGCCTGGTTGGCTTTTTGGCGCAGCTCGTCGACGGCGCGCTCGGCATGGCGTATGGCGTAGTTTCCTCAACGGTTCTCCTGGCGTTCGGCGTGCCTCCCGCGCAGGCTTCGGCCAGCGTTCACGCCGCCGAGCTCTTCACGACCGCGGCGTCCGGCGCCTCCCATGCATGGCAGCGGAACGTCGATTTCAAGCTCATGGCCAAACTTGCCCCGACCGGAATTCTCGGCGGCGTGGTCGGCGCCTTCGTGCTCACCTCCATCGACGGCGATACGATCAGGCCTTTCGTCCTGGTCTATCTCGGCCTGCTTGGAGTTTTTCTGATCCTGCGCACCTTCCGGCCGTTTCCGACCAAGCCCGTCGGCGCGCGCGTGGTCATGCCGCTGGGCGGTGTCGGTGGCTTCCTGGACGCCGTGGGCGGGGGTGGATGGGGCCCGATCGTCACGTCCAGCCTGATCGGAGCCGGGGGCCAGCCGAGATATGTGATTGGCAGCGTGAACGCGACGGAGTTCCTCGTCACCCTCGCCATCTCGGTGTCCTTCGTCGCGGCCTTCCTCTCCGGGCATTGGGAGGAGGCCGGCGCCCTTACCGATCATCTGGCCGCGGTCGGCGGCCTGATCGCGGGTGGCATCGTGGCGGCGCCGCTGGCTGGGCTCGCGGTCGCGGCCTTGCCGACGCGGGCGTTGACGGGGCTGGTTGGCACGCTTGTGCTTCTCACCACGGCCTTTCAGACCGTGCAGATACTCACCTGACCCCGCCGTTGGCCCCTTGGATGACAAATGGCGCTTGCGACGGAACGGGGTTTCGCGGAACCCCGTTCCTCTGTTCCCCCCCCCGATGCGGGGTTGATCGTCGGGGGGCCCTCACTCCGGCGAAATCATGCCGGCCGATTCGGTGCGGCTCACCGCCACTCCGGCCCGCGCCAGGCCGGCGAGCAGGCGGGCGGCGGCGCGGTTCGCCTCCGCGTCCCAGGCCGCGACGCGCGACAGCGCGAGATGCGCTTCTGATTTCAGGACGATCCCGTCCTCCAAGACCTTCAGGTGATTGGCGGCCAGCGTCGACCCGGTCGTGGTGATGTCGACGATGGCGTCGGCGGCGCCGGCCGCCGGCGCGCCCTCCGTCGCGCCGACGCTTTCCACCACGCGGTAGAGCGCGATGCCGTGCGTCTCGAAAAAACCTTGCGTCAGGTTCCAATATTTTGTCGCGACCCGAAGACGGCGGCCGTGGCGCGCCTTGAAGCCGGCGGCCACGTCGTCCAGGTCCTCCATCGTCCACACGTCGATCCAGGCTTCCGGCACGGCGACCACCACGTCGGCGCGCCCGAAGCCGAGGGCCGCCACCAGCGCGATGCGCCCATCGGCGTCGGCGAGGCTCTCGCGAACCAGATCCTCTCCGGTGATTCCGAGGTGGACGGCGCCGGCGGCGAGCTCGCGGGCGATCTCGGAAGCGGCGAGAAAGGCGACCTCGACGCCGTCCTCGCCCGCGATGCGGCCGCGATATTTGCGCCCGTCGGCTTGCTCGACCGGCATGCCGGCCCTTGCGAGGAGCTGTTCCGCTTCCTGCTTCAGGCGGCCTTTCGACGGCAAAGCGAGGATCAGCCCGCCACTCATGCGCCGGCCTCCTCGTCCGCCAGGTCCAGCCGCATGGTAAAGCCCACTGCAGGGACCGGCCGGCCCGCCCCGAGCAGCTCCATCAGGCGATCGTAACGCCCGCCGCCGGAGATGGGCTGCCGATGGCCCGCGACGCGAACTTCGAAGACCAGGCCCGTGTAGTAATCGAGCGGACGGCCAAAACCCGCCTCGAATCGCACGTCGACGTCAGCGACGCGCTTGGCGATCTCCTCGGCGCGCACGGAGAAGAGCGGGAGCGCCTCGCCGAAATCGACCCCGTACTGGGTCTGAAAATCGCGCAGGGCCGCGGCCGCGCCGGCGAGCTCCGATTCTACGCCGAGAAACGAGCGCAAGCATTCCATCGCCGCCGGGTCGATATGCGTCTCGGCCAGCGCCCGCGCATCGAGGAACCGGTCGGCGATCTCCGCGGCGGAGCGGCTGACACCTTCGCCGTGCCCGTGCGCCGCGAGGCGGTCTTCCAAAAGCGCCACGAGCTCGTCGCGGGCGTGGCTATCGGCCGCGGCGCGCACGGCGCCGTCGAGCCGCGCGTCCTCCGTCCCGCGCGGCGCCGACAGGCGGTCGAGATTGGCCGCCATGAGCTGCGGCAGGCCGAAGGAGCGACGGAGCCGTCGCCGCCAGGGCTCCGGAAGGCCGAGCGCGGAAAGCAGCGCGGCGAAGAGACCGATATCGCCGAGCCGGACCGTGATGGGCGTCGGAGAGATCGCGGCCGCCGCCGAAACGGCGAGGGCCACCGTCTCGGCATCGGCCAGCGTCTGCTCGGCCCGCCCGATATCCTCGCAGCCGGCCTCCAGCCGCTCCGGCGCGCCGGAATCATGACGGCGGAACACCAGGCCACGATAAGAGTAGCGGCCGGCGGCCGCCCCGGTGTGGAGATGATGCAGGCAGACGGGGATGGTGAAATCCGGCCTGAGCGCCAGGCTCTCCCCGCGCCGCCCCTCGGTCACGAACATTTTTCTGCGGATGTCCTCGCCGGCGGTCTCCAGGAACGGGTCGGCTGGGTAGAGAACCGGCAGCTCCACCCAGCGCGCGCCGGCTTCATCGAAGAGGGCGCGGAGGCGATCCTGCGCCGAGCTGTCGGGGCGAGCGGCCTCCATCAGGAGGAAGCCGCCGCTACAACCGCGATTGTC
>JACCSN010000363.1 GCA_013812985.1 Hyphomicrobiales bacterium
CTGTTCCGCGCCGGGCCGGACGGCAAAGCCGAGCTGGTTTCCGAAGTTCAGGATTTCATGGGGTTCAACCCGCACCCCGCCGATCCGGGAACGCTCTACGCCAGCGGACACCCCGCGGCCGGCGGCAATCTGGGCTTCATCGCCTCGACCGATCAGGGCCGGACATGGCGGCAGATCTCGCCCGGCGCCGACGGCCCCGTGGATTTTCATCAGATGACGGTAAACCCGGCGGACCCGAGCACGATCTATGGCGCTTATGGCGACCTGCAGGTGAGCCGGGATGGCGGCAAGACGTGGACCGTCTCCGGGCCTGCTCCGGATCGGCTGATCGATCTCGCGGCGTCGTCCTTGAGCGCCGACAGGATCTACGCGGCCACTGAAGCGGGGCTCCTCGTCAGCGCGGATGCCGGCAAGAGCTGGACCCCGGTTCTGGATGGCGCTCCAGCCAGCCTCGTGGAGGTCACTCCGGACGGCGCCGTCTATGCATTCGTGGTGGGCCGTGGCCTCGTCCGATCCGCGGAAGAGCCCCTGCGCTTCACAACGATCAGCGGCGGCTTCCGTGAGGGATACCTTCTGCATCTCGCGGCCGACCCGGAGAACCCCGATCGCCTCTTCGCCGCGACAGGCGGCGGCGAAGTCCTGGCGAGCGTGGACCAGGGAGCGACCTGGACCGCTTTCGGCTCAGGTTTCTAGACATATGGCGCGATGAAGATGATCGGCAGCACGGTGCGATGACAGCACCTCAAGCGGCCCAAAAGGCACGCCCGCCACCCTATCGTGTCCCACGTCGAGCCGCCGGGCGGCTAGGCTCGCGACCTGCTGTCGGTCCCGGTCATGCCTGTTCCGAGAGGGCGGCATTCGCCGCGACACCCTGCGGAAGGACGGTTCAGAATGAAGCGAAGCTATCTTGGCGCGGTTCTCGGCGTTGTGCTGGGCTCCGGATGGGGAACCGCCGAAGCGGCGGACATTGTCGACACCGCGGCCGGCGCCGGAACCTTCACAAAGCTCCTCGCGGCGGTTGAGCAGGCCGGCTTAACGGCGCTCATGCGGACGCCCGGCCCTTTCACCGTCTTCGCTCCCAACGACGCAGCCTTCGCGGCGCTGCCGCCGGAGGTCGCCGGCCGCCTCATGGATCCGGCCAACAAGGCGGAACTGGCGAAGGTGCTGAGCTACCATGTCGTGGCCGGACGGCTGGCGACCGCCGACGTGAAAGGCCTCAACGCCGACGTGAAGTCGCTCACCGGTCAGTCCCTGGTGGTTAACGGGCAGGGCGCCGCTGCGACCGTCAATGGCGCGGCGATCATCCAGCCCGACATCCAGGCCGACAACGGCGCGGTGCACGTCATCGACAAAGTCCTCATCCCACCGACGCCGGTGCAGCCCAAGATTTGATCGCGCCAGCTTTTCGAGAGGTTACATGACGAATTTTACCGACACCGTCTCCGCACGGCCCCAGGAGGAGCGGCTCCATTTGCTGGGCTCGCGACTGGCGCGGTTCGGCTCGCTGTTCCTCTATCCCGCGATGGCCATCATCTTCCTGTGGATCGGGAGCATGAAGTTCACCGATTACGAAGCATCCGGCGTTTCAGGCTTTGTGCTCAACAGCCCCCTCGTCGGCTGGTGGCAGACGCTTCTCGGCATCGGCGGCACGGGCGTCATGCTGGGCATCTACGAGGTCGTCACCGGCCTGCTGTTCGCCGGGCGCTTTCTCTCGCCCCGCTTCTCCGTCGTCGGAGCGGGAATGAGCGTCCTCACGTTCCTCATCACCCTCAGCTTCCTCTTTACGACCCCAGGCGTCTCGGAACCACTCGCCGGCGGCTTCCCCGCGCTTTCGGCCATGCCGGGCCAGTTTCTGCTGAAGGATATCGCCCTTCTCGCTGTTTCGATTTACTGCCTCGGCGAGTCCCTCATGGCGGCCTCACGAACGAGCAGCCGGTAACGGGACAACGCTTCCGATCACCTCTTCTTCAATCGAGCGCGAGAGCGCGCTCTGGCGCCTGCCGGATCAGCCGGCTATCGTTCCGCGAACGTTAAGCGACGCCTGAGAGCGACCAGGCGCGCATGATCGGGAGGAGAATGGATGTTCGTGTCACAAGCCAGTCACCGCCGCGCGGCCCGCGGCCGATCCTTGGGCGCACGGATCTCAGCTCTTGCATTTGGTTTGCTGCTAGCCGGAACGGCGAGCGCCGCCGAGAACCTCGCCGTGATCGGGATCGAGGCCGACCCGGGTCATTTCAATCCGGGCATCAGCACCGGCTCGCACGTCCACACCGTGGCGGATTCCATCTTCAACGGGCTCGTCGGCCTCGACCAGAATCTCGATCCGACGCCTGACCTCGCGACAAGCTGGGAGGTTTCGGAAGACGGCAAGACGGTGACGTTCGAGCTCGCCGAAGCCAATTGGCATGACGGCAAGCCGTTCACCTCCGATGACGTCAAGTTCACCTTCGAGGAGGTGCTGTTCAATCATCATTCGCGCACCAAGGCCGGGCTCGGCTCGGTGGTGGAGGCGATCGAGACGCCCGACCCGCGGACGGTGGTTTTCAAGCTCAAGTCGCCGCATCCGGCCCTCTTGTGCCGGCTCGATGTGACCGAGGCGCCGATCCTGCCGAAGCACGTTTTCGAAGGCGCGGGCGACCCGAACGACGCCGCGGCGAACCTGGCTCCGGTCGGCACCGGGCCGTTCAAGCTCGCCAGCTACGAGAAGGATTCCGAGATCGTCCTGGAGCGCAACCCCGATTACTTCAAGCCGGGCCTGCCCAAGCTCGACCGGCTGGTGTTCCGCATCATCCAGGACCCGGCGACGCGGCTCCTGGCCTACCAGCAGGGCGAGATCGACTATATCGGCGGCGTGCCGGGCCGCGATGTCGCCGCGATCGAGGCCGCGGGGGATTCGGAGATCGTCACCAGCTCGTCAAGCCCCGGCGGCGGCAACTGCATCATGACGGTCGGCTTCAACCTGGAGCGGGAAGCGACGAAGAATCCGGCCGTGCGCGAGGCGTTCGCCAAGGCGATCGATCGGCAACGCATCGTCGAGCAGGTGCTGTTCGGGCAAGGCAAGGTCGCCGTGGCGCCGATCTCCAGCGCGATTCCCTGGGCCCATGCGGAAGGTTCGCTCGCGGCCTTGGAGCACGATCCGGCGGCGGCGAAGGCGGCGCTCGACGGCGCGGGGCTGCCGGAG
>JACCSN010000367.1 GCA_013812985.1 Hyphomicrobiales bacterium
GCTTGACGGAGGTCTTCAGGACGGAGAGGAGCCGTTCGTGCACGGGCCGGAGCAGGAAGGCCGCCCGCCCGACCCAGCGCCGCAAGCTCTTCAAGGCGGCAGGCCGAGGCGGGCGACATCGTGCTCCTGTTCGGCGACGAGTCCGAAGCGCTCACCCACCCCTATCTGGCGCATGCCTGGGCCAAGAAAGGCGCCGATCTGCGTATTCCGGCGCCCGGCCAAGCCGCCAAGGTGGCGATGCTCGGCGTGCTCGACTGGGCTTGCCGCGACCTCATCGTGCACACCAGCCGGACCAAGCGAAGCTCGGACTTCATCGCCCTCCTGGAGACGGTCGACCGTCTTTATGGTCCCAAGCCCGGTGTGGCAATCAAGCCGACCCTGCTCGTCCTCGACAACGGCCCGATCCACACCAGCAAGGCGACGTGGGCCGCGCTCCAACAACGCGCGCACTGGCTCACCGTCGAATGGCTGCCGAAATACGCCCCGGAACTCAACGACATCGAAGAGGTCTGGCGCGACCTGAAGCGGCATCACCTCGCCCACCAGACCTTCACCGGACCGCAGCATCTCGATCAAGCCATTCATGCGGCCGTCATGACCCTCAACCTCGAACGAACCGCCATCCGCTGCCCAATCACCGAATCGCTGCTTAGCGCCTTGATGCGCACGTCGAGGCCGCGCCACTGATCGAGCATGTCGTCGAGCAGGAGCCGAACGCGCGACCCCACTCCGCTCCCGTCCGGCTCCGATGACAGCGCCTCCAGAGCGTCGAGAAGGCTGCGTCGGCCCTGAGGTATCACGATCCCGCGCTCGAGCAGGATGCTGCGGATCTGGTTCATCAACGACGTGCGCTGTCCGACCAGCCGGTCGCGGACGCGATGCAGGACCTGCATGTCTAGCTGCGCCTCCGTCTTGAACGCCACGAACCGCATCGTCGGCCGGGTCGCGGCCCTCGGCGATCGCTTCGGCGTCGCGATCATCATTCTTCTGCGCCTTGACGTAGGGCCGGACATACTCGGGCGACATCAGCCGCACCTCGTGTCCCTGGGCAACCAGAAGGCGCCCGAGGTGATGGGCTCCGCAGCACGCCTCCATCGCGACCACTCCCGCCGCATCCGACGACGCAGCAGGACCCGTCCCGCCGCGTCCAAACCGACCACGCTGCAGCTGTTCTTGCCCAGGTCCACTCCGAGAATCTGAACGTCCTTCATGCCACCCTCCTGTCGCCACCCGATCATGGTGAAGCAGAGGGGCGGGCCATTCCATAAAGGGGGGTCTCGGCTCGACCCGCAGGGAGGAGCCTGTCCTCGGGCCAGCCGAAGGCTGGACCCGGGGGACGCGGGCAAGAAGGTCACCGGGCGCAAGCGCCACATCCTCGTCGACACGCTCGGCCTGCTGCTGAGCGTCGTCGTCCACCCCGCCGACGTGCAGGATCGCGACGGCGCCCGCGACGGGCTCGCGCACGGCGCGCCGCCTGTTCCCCTTCATCAAGCGCATCTTCGCCAAAGCCTGCCCCGGACTTGATCCGGGGCCGGCTATCAGGGGCCGAAGATGGCGGGCGGTCGTCGCCGAGACCGGCGATTGGCTGCTGGAGATCGTCAAGCGCGGCGAGGCGCACCGCTTCGTCGTCCTGCCCAAGCGCTGGATCCCGGGGTCAAGCCCGAGGACCTCGCGGACCTTCGCCTGAATCAGGCCGCAACCGCCGCCTAGCGCGCGACTACGAGCGCTTCGCCAGAACAGTCGCAGCCTTCTTTCGCCTCGCCATGATCCGTATCATGCTCAGGCGCCTGACCAAACCAAGCCCTTGCTCGTGAAGCCTAAGTTCTTGGATCGGCTCTCAGAAAAGGGCCGCTCGGTTCTCCCCAGCGGCCCAAGTCGCGTCTTCCGCCGGTGGAGTGAGAACCGACAGGCAACACAGAAGCACTGACGGGAAGGTTTGTCGAGAGGAGCGAGTGAAGGTTTGCCCGAACTGAATTCCCAGCAGATGGCCCAGCTACAAACACTGCGTCACCAATGAGAAAGCCCGGCTAAAGCCGGGCTTTCCCTTGTCGGTTCACTGGACGAACTATCCGCCGAATAGGCTTCCGAACTTCACATTCACCCGGCCCCGGATCACGTCGACATCCGCATCGATATTGCCGAACTCGTCATTGCCGTTATTGCCATTGCTGTTGCCGCCGTCATCGCCGCCGATGTCACCGAACTCATAGTGGAGATATTCAGCGCCGATCGTCACGTTGTCGGTGAGCAGGAACTCAGCGCCGCCGCCGGCAACCCAACCGACTTCAACCTCACCGTCATGGTCGTCGTTGCT
>JACCSN010000606.1 GCA_013812985.1 Hyphomicrobiales bacterium
TGAAGTCGATGCCGTTCACCACATCGCCGCGATAGGCCGGAAGCTCCACCTCGCCCTGCTTCTCCGTCGGCGCGGAGCGCGGCTTGGCGAACTGCCCGGCGATGCGGCCGACCTTCACCACCGGCGAGGTCGCCGCGAAGGTAAGCACCACCGCCATCTGCAAGAACACGCGGAAGAAGTCGCGGATGTTGTCGGCGCCGTGCTCGGCGAAACTCTCGGCGCAATCGCCGCCTTGCAGCAGGAAGGCCTTGCCGGCCGCGACCGCCGCGAGATCGGCCTTCAGCTTCCGCGCCTCGCCGGCGAAAACCAGCGGCGGATAGGTGGCGAGCCGCGCTTCCACGGCGGCAAGCGCCGCCGCGTCCGGATAGTCCGGGACCTGGACGATCGGCTTCGACCGCCAGCCGGCCGGACTCCATTTTTCGTTCATCGACCCAGCTCCCGAACAATGATGCGCGGCAAAAACCGCGCTGGTCGTCAACCCCAAGTCCCTGGAGGAGCCGATCGGCGCGCCCCAAACCTCCGATCGGGCTCCGGCGGGTTTATAGACACTTTGCCTGGCGGCTGCCAGAGACCTCGCCGCCCGTCTCACGTCCAACCCTGGCGGGGAGAGATGAGCGGCAAAGAGTGGCGCGTCGCCCGTCACCTTCTCCCCCCTTGCGGGAGGTGTCGCACAGCGCTCGAAGCCGCCCACGGCGCTCCTTCTCCCGCTTCATCCTGAGCCTGCCGAAGGGGCGGGAGAAGGTGGTTGCGGAGCAACCGGATGAGGGGTGTCGCGAAGCGATAGACGCCATCTACGCCGCTGCCTGAGAAACGGTCTGCTCTCCGATCCAGCATGGGAGGTGCATAGAATTCCGCGGGCTGCGAGGCGCCCTCCTCATCCGTCCGCTCCGCGGACACCTTCTCCCGCGAGGGAAGAAGGGCTCCCGCGCCAAGCTTCACCGCGCCGTTCTCGCGAAAATTCTATCCCCGCCCCGAAAACCTCCCGTATCATTCCCTCATCCCCGCCCAAGGAGGGCGTCCGGCCGGCGTAACCGAACGGGGTGGGGCTGCGGGTCCAAATTCTGCGAGGAGTCACGCCTTCGCTTTATCTGGCGCCCAAGCCGTCCCTGCTTGCCGTGATGTGCGACGTGTCGGCCACATCGGGTAGAAGCACGAAGACCCGGAGCGGGACGGAGCAAGCGAAGAAGAATCCGCGCGGGGCGCCGAACGGTGTCTCCCTCGTTTCAAGATCGCGATCGCAGATCGCAACCCAAGGCGCCGCAAGGCGCCCCGCACCCTCGCGCCTCGAGGAGCTCCGCGAAGCGGAGCCTCGAAGGGCCTCCATCCCTCCGGGCCGTTTTGGCCGCGGGGCGCGGCGGAGCGCGTCCTGATTCCTGTCGTCATTGCCGGCCGGCCCTTGATCCGGAACCCGAGCCTCGCCCCTGCCATCAACGGCCCAGATAGCGATCGATCGCGGCGTTGCGGCCGGCGCGCAGCATCTCGCCGGGCGCGGCGACATCGAGCACCCTCCCCTCCGCCACGAAGGCCATGAGATCGGCCGCGGCGCCCAGTTCCTCCGGCATATGGATCGAGATCAGCACAGTCAGGCCCTCATCGCGGCGGAGCGCGTCGACGAGCTCGATCATCTCTCGGCGAAGCCCCGGATCGAGCCCGCTGAACGGCTCGTCCAGGAGCATCAGCGGGCGGCGGCGGACGATCGCGCGAGCGAGCGCGACGCGTTGCCGCTGGCCGCCGGAAAGCTCGGCCGGCCGGCGTCGCCCGAGCCCGGCGAGGCCGGTTCGGGCCAGCGCCTCAGCCACTGCGTCATGCTGGCCGCGATCGAGCCGAAGTCTTGGGCTGATCCCCAGCCCCACATTCTCCGCGGCGGTCAGATGCGGAAACAGGTTGTGGTCCTGGAACAGGATGGAGAGCGGCCGCTCGGCCGGCTTCAGGCCGAGGAGGTCGCGGCCGGAAAAACGGAGCGCGCCCCGGCTCGGACTGGCGAATCCGGCGATGGCGTGAAGGAACGTCGTCTTGCCGCCGCCGGACGGGCCGATCAGGCCGCACAACGCTCCGGCCGGGACCGTCAAGCTGTAATTGGCGGAAAAATCCGGATAGTCGAGCGCGAGGTCAGCGACTTCGAGCAAGCGCGTCTCCGGACCATTTTTGGGCAAGGAGGAAGAGCCCGAGCACGAGGAGCGCGAGAACGAGGGCTACCGAGCCGGCCTCCTCCAGGCGATAGGCGCCCATGCGCTCGTAGAGGAGAAGCGGCAGCGTGCTGATGGAACCGGAGCCGAAGAACGCGGCCACGCCGAGATCGCC
>JACCSN010000622.1 GCA_013812985.1 Hyphomicrobiales bacterium
GGACCTCTACGTGGCGCTCGACCGCTGGTTGAATCGGGTCCCCGGCGGGCTCGTCCTCTCCAACCTCGGCGCATGCTCCATCTTCGCCGCGCTCTCCGGCTCGTCACCGGCCACATGCGCGGCGATCGGCAAGATGGGCATCCCGGAAATGGTGCAGCGCGGCTATCCCAAGGAGATCGCCGCGGGCTCGATCGCAGCGGGCGGCACGCTGGGCATCCTGATCCCGCCGTCGATCACCATGATTGTCTACGGAATCGCGACGGAGACCTCGATCGGCCGGCTGTTCATGGCGGGGATCCTGCCGGGGATCATGCTGACGGCGGGGTTCATGATCTGGACGTTGATTGACTGCAAGCGCCGCGGCTTCACCTTCTCCGATTTCACCGGCCGCTATTCGATGAAGGAGAAGTTCGCGGCCTTGCCGCGCGTCCTGCCGTTCCTCGCCATCATCGTCGCCGTCCTGTACGTCCTCTACGGCGGCGTGGCGACGCCGTCGGAAGCGGCGGGCGCCGGGGCGCTTCTCTGCCTGCTCCTCGTGGTCGTCATCTATCGCATGTGGCGGGTCCGCCCGATCATCGCGATGTTCCGCGATTCTCTACGGGAATCCGTGATGATCATGATGATCATCGCGGCATCCGAGCTCTTCGCTTTCACCCTGTCGCTGCTTTTCATCACCCAGACCGTCGCCGGCTGGATCGGCGACCTGGAGGTGAACCGCTGGGTGCTGATGGGCGTGATCAATCTCTTCCTGCTCTTCGCCGGCTGCTTCCTGCCGCCGGTCGCGATTATTCTGATGACGGCTCCTGTGCTCTTGCCGATCATCACCCAGGCCGGCTTCGACCCTTATTGGTTCGCTGTCATCCTGACCATCAACATGGAGATCGGGCTCATCACGCCGCCCGTCGGCCTGAACCTCTATGTGATCAACGCCATCGCGCCGGATATCACGCTCGGCCAGATCCTGCGCGGTTCCTTCCCCTACGTCCTTGTCATGGCGCTCGCCATCGTCGTTCTGTGCATCTTTCCCGGCATTGCCACATGGCTGCCCAATGCAATGATGGGAGCGGCGCAGTGACCCAGTTCCTGCAGGACCTTATGACGTCGATCGCGGAGTGCGGCCGGCGGCTCCTTGATTTCTCCGGCGATGCGCCCACCAGCGATGCGGACCTGGAAGCGCTCTCGGCGGCGCTTCTGTCAAGCCTCGGCGAGGCTTCGGGTGTGGCCATGGCGGACCAGCTCCTCAGAGCCTACGAGGCGCGCGACCGCGACTGCCGCGCAGCTTTTTTAGAATCCTCGCCCAGCGCTTCGGCATCGCTCCCAATGAGGCCGTCGCGGCCGCCGAGGCCTATCGCGACGCCCCCGGCCCGCCGCCTCTATGCGTTCTTCCACCCGCGGCTGGTGGATGAGCCGCTCATCTTCGTGCAGGTCGCGCTGACCGGGGACATGCCGGATACAATCGAGTCGATCCTCGTCGCCCACCGCGCAATTACCGATCCGAACGAGGCCCGCACCGCCGTCTTCTATTCCATCAACAATTGCCAGGAGGGGCTTCGCGGAATCTCGTTCGGCAATTTTCTTACTAAGCAGATGGTGGAGGATCTGCGGCGCGAGCTGCCTAGTCTACGCTCTTTCGTCACCCTTTCGCCCGTCCCGGGATTTTCCCGCTGGCTCGACGAGGAGCTGGAAAGCGGCCGCCTCGATCCGCGCTGCACGGAGGCGCTTGGCGCGCTGCGGCACGAGGAATGGTGGCGCGAGGAGCAAGCGCCAAACGCCTGGAGCCAATTCTCATGCCCCTGGCGGCGCATTATCTTACACGGGCGCGCACAGCGGCCGCCGCCCCCTGTCGATCCCGTCGCGCGTTTTCATCTGGGCAACGGCGCGCAGCTTGAGCGCATCAACTGGCGCGCTGATCTCAGCGGGGAGGGGCTGAAGCGGTCACATGGGATCATGGTCAATAATTCCTACAGGCTGGAGCATATCGAGCGGAACCATGAGGCTTTCGCCAACATGGGCGAGGTCGCAACTTCAAGCGGGGTCGCCAGATTCGCCCGCGCGTTGCCCTCGCCGCCGGTTCTCGCCAAGCTTGCGTGATGCGCTCGACCCGTCGTGGCCCTGGAGGAAGATGTCGAGAGGGAGACCTCCTTGGCATGTGT
>JACCSN010000640.1 GCA_013812985.1 Hyphomicrobiales bacterium
TTCGAAAACGTCGAGCTTCTGGCGCCCTTCACAGATCTGCACGGACTTGAGCCCCAGAGAGCTGGCAATCACCATCTCGCCGGGCCTGACATCGCGGATATAGGTCGCCCCTACCGGATGGAAGGCACAGGTCTCCGATGAGAATACGTAGCCGCCGTTGAGCTTGCCGATCGCGAGCGGCCGGATTCCAAGCCGGTCCCGAAACGCGATGAGCTTGTCCCTGACCAGAACGAGCACGGAGAAAGCTCCATCCATCAGGCGATACGCCTCCTCCACCGCCGCCTCGATCGGATGCCCGTTCCGCGAAAAATAGCCGATCGCTTCCGCCATCATTGCGGAGTCAGAAAGCTCCGCAGTGTCGATCCCTGCCTCGCCAAGCAGATGCTGAAGCCCTTCAAGCCTTGGAATGTTGCCGTTATGGGCCAAGGCGATCGTGCCGTCGTTCACAAGCAGCGGCTGGGCATGCGCAAGCTTCGATCCCCCGGTCGTCGAATACCGGTTATGGCCAATAGCCGCCTGGCCGGCGAGGCGACGGATGTTCTCCTCGCCGAATGCATGGGAGACGAGGCCCATTTCCTTGTGCGCGGCCAGCCTCTCACCATCGCTGGCCGCTATGCCTGAGCTTTCCTGGCCACGATGCTGTAAGGCGTAAAGCCCGAAGAACGCAATGCGGCTGGCGTCCAGATCGTTGCCAAATACGCCAAACACCCCGCAATTTTCGCCGATGCTCCTCATGATCCACTACCTCGATCAGCCGCTCTCATGAATCCCCCCATCGGTCAGCCCCTCCTCAAAGCTGACCGCCTATGATCACTCAGCGGACCAAATAGGATCCCCTTAACTGACGACACGCGTAGCTTAGAACTACGCTCGCGGACCCATTCGCTCGTCCCTGCTCAACCTTCGCCTTCTTGCAACCGGACATCAGCACTAAGCAGAGATTCTCTGATTTTCCAACGGATCGCGATTTCGCTCCATGTTCAAGTCGGTGACAGCGCGGTAGATGGCGGCATCGAGGGCTTCGGCGTCGGTGAAGGTCTGGTGGGCGAGGTGATGGGCTTTGAGGTCATGCCAGACGACTTCGATGTCATTGAGTTCGGGGGCATATTTCGGCAGCCACTCGACGGTGAGCCAGTGGGCGCGCGCCGCGAGCGCCGCCATCGTCGCCTTGCTGACATGGATCGGGCCGTTGTCGAGAACGATGACGACGGGCTTGATCGGCACGCCGATCTTGGGGCCGCACAGAAGATCGAGGGCGTGCAGCAACGCGATGAAATCGGTGCTGCGCTTGGTGCGGGAGGTGGTGACGATGAGCTTGCGGCTCGTCCAATCGAGCGCGCCCATCATGGCGACCTTCCTGGATTGTCCGGGCGCCGGCACGCGAAGGTCGGCCCCACGCTTTGCCCAGGCGCGAGCGAGATAGGGATGCGTCAGCGCCTCGCTCTCGTCGGCGAACAGCAGAACGATATCGCCGGCCGCGGCCTGCGCCTTGCGCAGCTTCAGCCGCAGGCCGACACGATCGATCTCGTCGGCGACCTGCCGGCCTTTCAGCGTGTGCCGCGGCCGTCGGAAGCGGAACCCCCTTTTTTGCGCAGCACCTTGGAGAGCTGCGAGCGCGAGATCGAGACGCCCTCCCGCGATCGTATCTCTTCCGTCAAACGGGCCAGCGTCCAATTCGTGCGATCCGCGACGGGCGCCGAGAGCAAAGGCCCGGCCACTCTGAGCGCAGCCTCGGCCTTGAACGGCGCGGGGCCAGGCGCGACGCTCGCCTTCAGCGCGTCGACCCCGCCTCTCGTGAAGTCGCCGCGCCACAGTCGCACCGTATCCTCGCGCACTCCGAATGCCTCGGCGATCCGCGCGCTCGTCCAACCGTTGAGCGTCAGCACGATGGCGCGCGCCCGGTCAGCCTCGGCCCGATCCGTGCCGCCGGCCATCGACTTCAGCGCCGCTTTCTGCTCGTCCGACGCCGTCACCGGAGATTTGCCAGCCATGCCCCGCCCCCGCGAATCAATGCAAGGACGGAATCACACCCAGAGTCCGTTGGCCATGCCAAACAAACCTGCTTAGACGGCGCTTCTTTTAGCTAAAGCTTTCGCCCAGAGTTAATACGTGCCGCGCCGCCATCCGCGCCGGCTTGCTTGCCCGCGATGAACCGCGAGACCGTGCGCACCTCGCCCAGGATGCCTTGCGGCCGAATGAGCAGAACGGCTGAAAGCATGATCCCGATCAGGACGATCTGGAGCGCCGCGCCGCGTGCCTGCTGCTCGATCGGGAACAAGGATGCGACCAGCGCGCCGGAGAGCGTCCAAAATCCCCAGACCATTATCGCGCCCAGGAGCGCGCCGCGGTTGTTCCCCGAACCGCCGACGATGAGCATGGCCCAGACCTGGAAGGTCAAAGCGGGCAGGTAGTTCTCGGGCGCGATGAAGCCGATGAAGTGCGCCTGAACGGCTCCGCCCAGTCCCAGGATGGCGCTGCCGATGACGAAGGCCTGCAGGCGATAGGCGGCGGGATTCTTGCCGAGCTCGGTTGCCGCGGCCTCGTCCTCGCGGATCGCGCGCAGCACGCGGCCCCAGGGACTGCGCACCAGGCGCTCCAGCGCGAGGAAGACGGCAAGCGTCAAGGCCACAATGAGGGCAAGGTTGGCCAGGTTGAAGCCGAGCGCATCGCCCTGCAGGGAGGCGAAGGGGCGCGGGATGAAGCCGATCCCGAACGGGCCGCCGGTCACGCTCTGGAGGTTGAGCGCCAAGAGCTGGATGCAGACAGCCACGCCGAATGTCGCGATGGCGAGATAGTCGGATCGGAGCCGCAGCGTCACGGCGCCGATCAGCGCTGCAGCGAAGCCCGAAACCAGCATGGCGCTGCCCCAGCCGACGACGATCGGCAGGCCGAGCCCCCCGATCCTGCCGGCGGTCTCAGGCGTGGTGATGAGCGCCGACGTGTAGGCGCCGATCGCGACAAAGCCGGCGACGCCGACATTGAAGAGGCCGGTCTGGCCCCATTGTAGGTTCAAGCCCAGGCAGAGGATGCCGAAGGTCAGCGCCGTGACCAGGAAAAACGCGCCATAGCCGAGAAGGTCGAGCATCAGTCCTTGACCCCGAACAGGCCCGTCGGCCGGACGAGCAGCACCGCGATGAGGATCAGGAAAGCGATCGCCGCCCGGAACTCGGCGCCGACCACGTGGACCGCGGCGGATTCGGCGAGGCCGACGATGAGACCGCCCAGCACCGCGCCCGGCACGCTCCCGATACCGCCCAGAATGGCTGCCGAGAAAAGCGGGAGCAGGAGATCGAACCCCATATACGGCCTGATCTGCACGGTTATGCCGACCATGATCCCGGCCGCGCAGGCGAGCGCTCCGCCGATCAGCCAAGTGGCGCGAAAGACTTTATCGACATCGATGCCGACGATTTGCGACAGGGAAGGATTTTCAGAGACGGCGCGCATGGCGCGGCCGATGGTGGTGCGGGTCATCACCAGATGCATGATCGTGACGAGCATCAGGGTGAGGGCGAGCATCGCCAGTTGATCGGGCGTGACGCGGACGCCGAGGCCGAGCGGAAGCGCGAACTGGATCGCGCGGCTGAAATAGACCGGCTGCGAGGTGAAGCCGAATTCCAGCAGGCTTCTGAGCGCCATCGCGGCGCCGAAGCTCGCTATGACCATGATGATGGCGCTGCCGTGCCGGCGAAGGTGCTTGAACAGAAGGGCATCGAGAGCGACCGCCAGGAGACCCGTCAGAATCATTGCGATCAGTCCCGCGGCGATCAAGCCGAAGCCGAAGGAGAACGGGCCGATCGGAGCATGGCTTCCGCCGAGAAAGCCGATTGCGCCGGTGAGCGCCACGGTCATGTACGCGCCCCAGCTGATGAACTCGCCGTGGGCGAAGTTGGCGAAGCGCAGGATCGAGTAAGTGAGCGTCACGCCGATCGCGCCGAGCCCGATCATAGCGCCCAAGAGCAGGCCGTCGGCGACGAATTGCAGGTTCACGGCCGCGCTTCCGCGTCGACGGTCTTATTCCCTAGGCCGAGATAGAGCCGGCCGATGGCCGGGTCCGTCCACAGGTCGGCAGCCGCGCCTTCGTGACGGTTCTGTCCCTCTACCAGGATATAGGCGCGGTCGCTGATGGAGAGCGCCGCGCGCGCGTTCTGCTCCACCAAGAGGATGGTCGTCCCGGCATGGCGGATCTCCTGGATCTTCGCGAAGACCAATTCGACGAGCTTCGGCGACAGGCCGGCCGACGCTTCGTCGAGCATCAAGAGCTTCGGCCTGACCATCAAGGCGCGCGCCACCGCCAGCATCTGGCGCTGACCGCCGGACAGCCGGCCGGCGCGCAGCCCGCGCTGGCGTGCGAGATCGGGAAACAGAGCGGTGACCGCGTCCATGCCGCGTCGTCTGTCGCCCTTGGCGAGCACCGCCGCCGCGAGCTGAAGATTATCCCCCACGCTCATCGCGGCGAAGACGTTCTCCGTCTGCGGCACGAAGGCGAGCCCCTCGCGCACCATTTTGTGCGCCTTGAGCCCGGTGATGTCCTCGCCGGCGAGCGTCACGCGGCCGGAAAACTTTGGCACGAGGCCGGCGATGGCCTTGACGAGCGTCGACTTTCCCGCGCCGTTGGGGCCGAGGATGACGACAATTTCGCCCGGCCGCACGCTGACGCTCGCGCCGCGCACGATCGGCACTCCGGGCTCGTAGCCGGCAAAGACATCCGAGACGTCCAGGAGCGGGGCGGCGCTCATGCGGCGGCGCCGCCGAGATAGGCTTCGATCACCCGCGGGTCGCATGCGACCTCCATCGGCGTCCCCGCGCACAACAGGCGGCCGGCCGCCATGACCAGCACGCGCCGGCATAGGCGCGAGACGAGGTCCATGTTGTGCTCGATGATCAGGAACGTGACGCCGCCGCTGTTGATCTCGGCGAGCTTCCCCATGATGGTCTCTAAGAGGCTCGGATTGACGCCTGCCGCCGGCTCGTCGAGCAGGATGATCTGGGGATCGGCCATGAGAATGCGGGCGAGTTCCAAGAGCTTGCGCTGCCCGCCCGACAGGACCCGCGCCGGCTCGCCGGCCAGCTCGCCCAGCGTCACGAACTGGAGCAGCGACATCGCCTTCTCGACGTTGCGACGCTCTTCCTGCACAACGTGGCGCGGCGAGACCCAATTGGGCCAGATGCGCTCGCCGGTCTGCCCCTGCGCGGCGACCAGCACGTTCTCAAGTAGCGTCATCCCTGAAAATGGCCGGGGGATCTGAAACGTGCGCCCGAGGCCAAGGCCGATCCGTGCGTGGGGCGGCGCCATTTGGATGGGTTTGCCGTTCAGCATGATCTCGCCTCGGCTCGGCCTGAGGCTTCCGGCGATGAGGTTGAACAGCGTCGTCTTGCCGGCGCCGTTGGGACCGATCAGGCCGACGATCTCACCGCGCGAAATTGAGGCCGAAACGCCATCGACAGCCGTCATCCCGCCGAAGCGCTTCGAGACGGAACGTATCTCCAGCATGCGCTCCAGGCCCCTGCGACAAGCGCGTTCGGGCGGGGCCCGGCTTGTATCGCCGCGCGAGTTGTTATCATAAGTCTCAATCCGTGCACTACGCCCCCCGATCCCGCTCCCGCTCCCGCAGGCAAGGATGACCGAATTCCCGGACGACAGCTTCGTTCTGCATGACCTCAGGGTCGAAGTCGTATCGCCGGAAGGCGCCCGGATCTTCTGCGGCGCCAAGCCCGGCGACTCCTTCGAGCTCAAGGGCGAGATGCTGTTCCTTCCGCCGGGGCAGGGGTTCTCGATCTATTCGCTGGCGGCGCTGTTGCCGCTGCTCCCGGCGAAGCAGCGGCCCACGCATCCGAACGACTGGATGTCAACGGACGCCGAGGTGGCCTGCCCCGACCCAAATTGCCCGACGCGCTTCCGCATCACGCGTACCGGCGAGCGCCGTTTCCGGCATTCCGACGTGACGGCAGGACCTTTGCCGACGGCCGGGCCGGCCTGATGTTTGACGGACGCGTCGCGCTGCGGCCGGGCTATGAGATTTCCCGCGTCATCCGCGGCGGCTGGCAGCTCGCCGGCGGTCACGGCAGCGTCGATCGGAATGAGGCGGTGGCCGACCTCGCCGCCTTCTGCGAGGCCGGCATCGTCACCTTCGATTGCGCCGACATCTATACCGGTGTCGAGGAGCTGATCGGCGAATTCCGGACCGAATACGCCCGCCGCAATGGCGAAGCCGCGCTCGGGGAGGTCAAGGTTCACACGAAGTTCGTTCCCGACCTGGACGGCTTGGCGAGGATCGACCGGGCGCAGGTCCGGGCGGTGATCGATCGTTCGCTGCGGCGGCTGCGGGCCGACCGGCTCGACCTCGTGCAGTTCCATTGGTGGGACTACGAAGTCCCCGGCTGCGTGGAGACGGCGCTCTGGCTGGAAGAGCTGCGCCGCGAAGGCAAGATCCACCTTCTCGGCGGGACGAACTTCGACGCCCCTCGGACCGAGGCGCTCGTTGAAGCGGGCGTCCCGCTCGCCAGCATGCAGGTACAATATTCGCTCCTCGACAATCGGCCGGAGAACGGGCTCGTGGACGCCTGCCGACGCAAGGACATCCACCTGCTCTGCTACGGCTCCGTCGCCGGCGGGTTCCTGAGCGATGCCTGGCTTGGGCGGCCCGAGCCGCCGCCGCCGCTGGAGAACCGCTCGCTGACGAAGTACAAGCTCGTCATTGACGATTTCGGCGGCTGGGCGCTGTTCCAGGACCTCCTCGGCGCTTTGCGCGGCGTCGCCGATCGTCATGGCGCCGACATCGCCACGATCGCCAGCCGCTACGTTCTGGACCTGCCGATGGTGGCGGCGGTGATCGTGGGCGCTCGCGACAGCTCGCATCTCGCAGCCAATCTCGGCATCTCGGCCTGCCGGCTTACGGACGCCGATCGCGGCGAGATCGCCGCCGTGCTCGGACGGCGGCAAGGGCCCGCGGGCGATGCGTTTGGGCTGGAACGGGACCGCAACGGCCGGCACGGGGCTATCATGAAATACAATCTGAGCAGGCAGGTGGCATGAGCGCCGGCCTGTCCCTGGAGAACCTCGCTCGGGCGGAGGTCATCGGGTTGCACGAATTCTTCGTCGCCTGGTTCCGCAGCGGCGGCGCCGCGCCCGATTTCGGCTTGTGCGAGGGGGCGTTTGCGCCCGACTTCCGGATGATCGCTCCGGAAGGCGACGCGCACGATCGCACGGCCGTCATGCGCCGCATCCGCGAAGCGCGCGGGGTGCTGACATCCGACTTCCGCATCGACATCCTCGGCCCGCGGCCGGTCTGGATGGCGGACGAAGCCGTCTTGCTGGAATATGTCGAGCAACAGTATCGTGACGGCCGGTCGACACGGAGACGGTCGACCGGGCTGTTTACCCGTTGCCCATCGGCGCCGCGCGGCGTCCAGTGGCTTCATCTCCAGGAGACCTGGATGGGCGCGGCAGCGGACACATGACGGGAATTGCATTCAAACCGGGGAGGGACACCCAATGAGACACCTCTTGCTGGCCGTTACGGCCGGAGCGGCGCTGATCGCCGCCACCGGCCTGGCTCGGGCCCAGGATTGCGAGGTCAAGGTCGGCGTCGTAATGGAGCTGACCGGACCGGCCGGAGCCTACGGTCAGGCCGGCGCCAAATCCGTCGAAATGGCTTTCCGCGACCTCAACGAGGCCGGCGGCGTCAACGGCTGCAAGCTCGTCACCGACACCCGCGACTCCCAAAGCCAGGGCAATGTCGCGGTCGACGCGGCGACGCAGCTCGTGCAGATCGGCAAGGTTCCGGTCATCATCGGCGGCATCATCTCGTCGGTCTCGATTCCCATCCTGACCTCGGTCACGGCGCCGGCCGGAATCGTCCAGGTCTCGCCGGCATCCTCTTCGCCGACACTCACCGCGCTTGCTCGCGACGGCAAGACGAACGGCATCTTCTTCCGCACGATCACTTCGGATGCGCTGCAGGGCGTCGCCGCGGCCAAATACGCCATCGATCAGGGACTGAAGAAGCTGTCGATCATCAATGTGAACAACGACTTCGGCGTCAACATGGTCGCCGAGTTCTCCAAGGCTTATGAGGCGCTCGGCGGGGCGATCGTCTCCGTGACCCCGTACAACGAGAAGCAGGCGAGCTATTCGGCGGAGGTCACGTCGGCGCTCGCCGGCGAGCCCGAGGGGCTTTACCTGGTCAGCTATCCGGTCGACGGCGCCACGATCGCACGGCAGTGGATCTCGCAGGGCGGGCCGCAGAGGTTCCTGCTCAACGACGGCATGAACAGCGCCGACTTCGTTTCCGCGGTCGGCGCGGAATATCTGAACGACGCCTACGGAACTTCGTCGGGCACCAGCCCTACGGCCTCCACCGAATATTTCAACGGTTCCTACCAGGGATTCTCGAATCTTGACCCGAGCAGCCCGGCCGCGGACCGGTCGTACGATGCGGCCGCCATCGTAGGCCTCGCCATCGCACAAGCCGGCAGCGGGGATGCCGCGGCGATCAAGGACGCCATTCGCAAGGTGCTCGACCCGCAAGGCGAAGTGATCCACGCCGGCAAGGACGAATTCGCCAAGGCGCTGCAGCTGATCAAGGACGGGAAGCCGATCAAGTATGAGGGCGTGATCGGCCCGGTCCAGTTCGACGCGAACGGCGACATCACCGGACCGTTCAGGCTGTGGCGGATCCAGAACGGCGAGGTCACGACCGTCGGTGAAATGACTACGGCCGAAGTCGATGCGCTGAAGGAGCAGATCAGCCGGTAACGTGGCGCTGCATCGGACCGGAGGCGTCGCGTCCAGGCGGCGCCTCTATGAATTCTTGCCGCCCGCTGCGCGCCGGCAGGCGCAGGTTCCCTTCGCCCCTGGCGACAGGCGCCAGGCCTCGCGCAAACAGGCAGCCGACAGAGTGGCCTCAACTGCCTCGGCCGTTTCGTCGATGGAGTGAAATGTGTGAAATGTGAAGGCGATTGACGCCTTCATCCGACAAGACCATCGCATCCTGAAGCCTTTCCACCGAATCCGATCTCCCGAGGCTCGCACTGGGCATTGTCACGGCAACTCGGCTCGCGACATGTGGAAGCGTCCCGGGCACGGTCGCGATCATGCCGCTGTTGCGGCCTGCCAACCGGCGTGGGCTTGGCTCTGAAGGTCCGCAGCGTGCGACGGGAGATCAGGTGAGGCTGGACGTTGAAGGTGTTGTGGATGGCGGAATGGGCGGACAGGAAGCACTGGGCTGAGCCGGCCGACTTGAATCGCTGCATCTTCCGCTCCCGGCGCCGGACAGGCTGATGCGAGTTCTCGGCTCGGTTGTTCGCGCGAAGACCCTGCTCGTGGCGGGCCGTCATGCCGATCGCG
>JACCSN010000645.1 GCA_013812985.1 Hyphomicrobiales bacterium
CTCGACCTCAGGATCGACGACGACGACCGGATCGCGCTCCTCGGCATGAACGGCAACGGCAAGTCGACGTTCGCCAAGCTGATCGCCGGGGGGCTTCAGGCCGAGACCGGCACGATCACCCGCGCCCCCAAGCTGAAGATCGGCCTTTTCGCCCAGCATCAGCTCGAATCGCTCGATCCGGCGCAATCGGCGTATCAGCACGTGCGCACGCTCATGCCCGGCGCCGCGGAAGCGCAGGTGCGCTCGCGGGTGGCGCGGATGGGGCTCGCCACCGAGAAGATGGAGACTCCGGCCGAGAACCTGTCGGGCGGCGAGAAGGCGCGGCTGATGATGGGAATCGCGGCGTTCCACGCCCCTCACCTGCTCATCCTTGACGAGCCGACCAACCATCTGGACATCGACAGCCGCGAGGCGCTTGTCCACGCGCTGAACGAGTATCGCGGCGCGGTGATCCTGATCAGCCACGACCAGCATCTGATCGAGGCCTGCGCCGACCGGCTCTGGCTGGTCGCCAACGGAACGGTCGGAGCCTTCGATGGCGATATGGAGGATTACCGCAGGCTGGTGCTCGGCAGGTCGGACAGCGCGGCTCCCTCGCCCGCCAAACCGGCCAAGGCTGTGTCGCAGAAGGAAGCGCGGCGGGAATCGGCCGAGCGGCGGGAGGTATTGGCCCCGCTCAGGAAGAAGATCAGGGATTGCGAGAAGCTGATCGAGAAGCTCAGGGGCGAGATCCAGAAGCTCGACAGGCAACTCGCCGATCCCGGCCTTTATGAAAACGATCCGGACAAGGCGGTGGCGACCGCCAAGCAGCGGGCCGATCGGGTGCACGCCTTCGCGCGCGCCGAATCGGATTGGCTTGATCTGTCGCAGGAGCTTGAGGCGATGGAGGCTGAGGAAGCAGCCTAGGGGTCGCAACCAATCAGCTTGTGTTAGCCGTTGAGAATGTCCGTGAAGAGCGGCTAGGACGTTTTCCGGTGCGATGCGGACGACCAATCAATCGGTCTTACGGCGAAGCGTCGAGGAGGGCTTCCGGCTCGAGCGGCATCGGAACGGGTCAGCGCGGGGGGCGCAACCCAGCCAGAGTGACCGTGACGAGCCGGCCGACCGCGGCCTTGGATGGCAGGCTGCTGGCTGCCGCGAGGGCGTGGAGGCAATAGGTTGCGAGTTCCTCAGGCGCGACATCATCCCGGAAATCGCCTGTCTCTGCGCCCTCGGACAGCAGGTCCCGGATGAGGTCGCCAAGCTGCCGCTGCGCTCGGGCGACGTGCTTACCTCGATGCAAGCGTGCCACGAGCTCGGCGCCGTGGTGCTCGTGGGAAATGAGGGCGTAGGCCCCGAGGACAGCTTCGAGCCGCTCGCCAGCGCCGCCAGCCTGGTCCCGGATTGCGGTCAGGTGCGCAAGGTGGCCGGTGACCTGACGTTCGTGCCAGGCGAACAGGATCGCCTCAACGTCCGAGAAGTACTTGTAGAGCGTCGCACGTCCGATGCCGCTTTTCTCGGCGATCCGCGACATCGTCACGGACAGCAGCCCGTGTCCGGCCACCAGCCCCGCGGTGGCGTCCAGGATGGCGTCGTGCACCGCGCGGCGATGCGCCTCGATCGTCTCGTTCCACAGCTTCGGCACCCTCCCGGTATACGCGACACGGCGGCGATGTCGAGATGCGAGACATCCTGGCTTGATATTGACATTCCGTATCGATAAACTCTGATCGTCATGAGGACCCCGACAACCACAAGATCGAGGAGACGCACACATGGCTGACCCGCTCCCCTACCCCGGCGCACCGCGCTGGGTGAAGATATCCGGGATGATCGGCGGCGCCCTGGCGCTGTTTGTCGTCATCCTGATACTCGCCGGCGGCGGCCCTGGTCGGCACGGCCCTGGTCGCCACGCCTCGCCCTCCAGCGTCACGGAACCGGGCGGGCAACAGCCATGACCATGACGCCCAGCCTCCGCAAGTTCGCGCTCGCCGCGCATGTCACGGCTTCGGTCGGCCTGCTCGGCGCGGTCGCCGGCTTCCTGGCTCTCGCCGTCGCCGGTCTGACCAGCAAGGATCCGCAGATGGTGCGCGCCGCCTATCTCGCGACGGAACTGACCGCCTCATTTGTCATCGTCCCGTTGTGCCTCGCTGCGCTGCTCACCGGGCTTGTCCAGTCACTGGGCACCAGTTGGGGCCTGTTCCGGCACTATTGGGTCCTGGTGAAGCTCCTGCTCACCGTCCTTGTCACG
>JACCSN010000647.1 GCA_013812985.1 Hyphomicrobiales bacterium
GCCATCCTGCCGGAAGGCCCGCAGAAGGCGCAGATCGGCGTCGACAACGCCGAAGCCGGCAAGATGATGGGCGAGTTCTTCGTCAAGCATGTGGACGAGGGAATGGGCGGCAGCGCCAAGCTCGGCATCGTCGGCGCGCTGAACTCCTTCATCCAGAACGTTCGCCAGAAAGGCTTCGAAGACGTTGTCACCGGCAATGACAAGATCGCCATGGCAGGGGTGGTGGACGGCCGCAACATCCAGGACAACGCGCTGTCGGCGGCGGAGAACCTGATCACCGGCAATCCCGATCTGACGGCCATCTACGCCACCGGCGAGCCCGCTCTCCTGGGCGCCGTCGCCGCGGTGGAAAGCCAGGGCAAGCAGGACAGCGTCAAGATCTTCGGCTGGGATCTGACGGCGCAGGCCATCAAGGGCATCGACGACGGCTTTGTCGTCGGCATCATCCAGCAGGATCCGGCAGGCATGGGCGCCGCCGCCGTGAAGGCGCTCGACACGCTCACCAAGGGCGGCACGGTCGAGAAGAACATCGCCGTTCCGGTCACGCTCGTCACCAAGGACAATGTCGAACCGTACCGGGCCGTCTTCAAGTGATGGTTTCAACTCCGACAGGGACCGGCCAACCGGCCCCTGTCACTCAGGTCCTAAATGGCGACCTAGCGGCTCCAAACGGTTCGCCGCGCGTGTCGCTGCGCGGCATCCGAAAATCCTTCGGCTCGGTCGAGGCGCTGCGCGGGGTCGATCTCGACCTCTTCCCCGGCGAGTGCCTTGGCCTGGTCGGCGACAATGCGGCCGGCAAGTCGACGCTGACCAAGATCCTCGCCGGAACCTACATCGCCGATTCCGGCAGCATCGCCATCGACGGCGAGCCGGTACGGCTCTCCGGCCCCGCCGACGCCCGCTCCCGCCGCATCGAGATGGTCTACCAGGACCTCAGCCTCTGCGACACGATCGACGTGGCCGGCAATCTGTTCCTCGGGCGCGAGCTGACGCGCGGCCTGTTCCTCGACAAACCCGCCATGGCCCGCGAGGGGCGGCGTATGCTGGAGGCGCTGGAAATTCGCATCCCCAACCTCTCGGCGAAGGTGGCCCAGCTTTCCGGCGGCCAGCGGCAGTCGATCGCCATCGCCCGCGCGGCCTCATTCGACCCGAACATCCTCATCATGGACGAGCCCACCTCGGCGCTGGCGGTGGCCGAGGTGGAAGCCGTGCTGGCGCTCATCAACCGGGTCAAGGCGAAGGGCGTCTCGGTCGTCCTCATCACCCACCGGCTGCAGGACCTGTTCCGCGTCTGCGACCGCATCGCCGTCATGTATGAAGGGGTGAAGGTGGCCGAGCGGCGCGTGCAGGACACCAATCTGGAAGACCTGGTGCGGCTGATCGTCGGCGAGGGGGCGCATCGATGAGCGCCTATTCGGAGCGCAGCCAGGGATCGCCCTGGATGGATTTCGTCGGCGACAACGCCCAGGTCCTGTCCATCGCCGTGTTCTTCGTGCTCTGCGTGCTGCTCTTCGCCGCCGCCACCGACACATTCCTGACGCTTGGCAACATCCTCAACCTGGTCCGCCAGGCGGCGCCCATGCTGGTGGTCGCGGTCGCCATGACCTTCGTCATCACCACGGGCGGCATCGACCTCTCGGTCGGCTCCGTAGTGGCCTTGGTGAATGCGCTGGCCGCGCTTGCCTTGCAGGCCGGTATTCCCTGGCCCCTCGTCGTAGCGGGCATGCTGGCCTTCGGCGGTCTCGTCGGCCTCGCCCAGGGCTGGTTCGTCGCTTATCAGGCAATCCCCGCCTTCATCGTCACGCTCGCCGGCCTGTCGGCGCTGCGCGGCGTCGCGCTCTTCACCACCAAGGGCTATTCAATCCCGATTTCGGCCGGGGAGGGGTTCTCCGAAATCGGCCGCGGGTGGTTCCTCGGCATCCCGTTGCCGGCCTTTATCGCTCTCATCGCCGCGGTTCTCGGTTACGTCGTGCTGACGCAGATGCGTTACGGCCGCCAGGTGGTCGCCATCGGCGCCAACGCGGAGGCGGCGCGCCGCGTCGGCATGCCGGCGCGCTGGATCACCGCCTCGGTCTACGGGCTGACCGGAATCGCCGCCGCACTCGCCGGCATCATCATCGCGGCGCGGCTCGGATCCGGCTCCTCCAACGCCGCGGTCGGCTTCGAGCTCGATGTGATCGCCGCGGTGGTGCTGGGCGGCACGTCGCTGTTCGGCGGGCGCGGCACGATCATCGGCACGGTGCTTGGCGCGCTGACCATTTCCGTCATTGGCAACGGCCTGATCCTCATGCACATCTCGCCGTTCTTCACCCAGATCGTCACCGGAGTGATCATCCTTCTGGCGATCTGGCTGAATACGCGCATTTTCTCGGCCCGCTTCGGGCTGCGCCGCCGCAGGGGCTGAAGGAGCGGCGACATTGGCCCAAGATACCGAATTGTCGCCGACGCATACCGGCTCCGGACAGGTGATGACGGTGCGCGGTCCGGTGACGGCGGAATCGCTCGGCGTTACCTTGATGCACGAGCACATCCTCAACGACTGCCGCTGCTGGTGGAACCGCCCGACGGACCCGGAGCGCATGCATTTGGCGACCGAGCCCGTGAGCATCGGGCTGATTGGCGAGTTGCGCATGAACCCGTTCGTCAACCTCCACAATTGCGCGCTGGACGAGGAGACTTCGGCGATTGAGGAGCTCGGCGCCTTCGCCGCGCTGGGCGGGCGCACAATCGTTGACCCCACCTGCCGCGGCATCGGCCGCGATCCGCAAGCGCTTGTCCGCATCTCGCGCGCCACCGGGCTGCAGATCGTCATGGGTGCCGGCTACTACCTGCAATCCTCGCATCCGCCCGAGGTGAGGACGATGAGCGCCGACGCCATCGCCGACGAGATCGTGGCGGAAGCGCTGGACGGCCTCGGCGACGTGCGCATCGGCCTCATCGGCGAGATCGGCGTCTCGTCCGACTTCACCGAAGACGAAGAGAAATCGCTGCGCGGCGCGGCCCGCGCCCAGGCCCGCACCGGCCTGCCGCTGATGGTGCATCTGCCGGGCTGGTTCCGCCACGGCCACCGCGTGCTCGACGTGGTGGAAGAGGAGAGCGGCGACCTGCGCCACACCGTGCTCTGCCACATGAACCCGTCCGGCCACGATGTCGATTACCAGACGAGCCTTGGCGCCCGCGGCGCTTTCCTCGAATACGACATGATCGGCATGGACTACTTTTATGCCGACCAGGGGGTGCAATGCCCCTCCGACGACGACAACGCCCGGGCGATCAAGGGCCTCGTCGACGCGGGCTTCCTCGACCGTATCCTCCTGTCGCAGGACGTGTTCCTGAAGATGATGCTGACGCGCTATGGCGGCA
>JACCSN010000672.1 GCA_013812985.1 Hyphomicrobiales bacterium
GAGCTGTTTGGCGGCCGCCAGTCGTCGCGCACGATCCATTTCATCGCGGCGTTTCTGGTCCTTGCCTTCGTGTTCGTGCACATTGCTTTGGTTCTGGTCTCGGGCGTCTGGAACAACATGCGCTCGATGGTCACCGGAAAGTATCGGATCGAGGAGGAGGAGGTCCGCCATGCAGCCGAGTAAGAAACCCAGCCGCCGGTCTTTCCTGCGCGGCGCCGCGGTCGCGACAAGCTCCCTGGCGCTTGCCGGCTGCGACCCGCTCTCGCAGGCGCCGTGGTTCCGCCGCGTCCTGGCGAGCGCGGAACGGCTCACGCTCGGCTCGCAACGGGCGCTGCTGTCGGAGAACGATCTTGCGGCCGAATACACCGAAGCGGACCTGTCGCCGAAATTCAGGGCGAACGGCAGCACCTCGCCGGACGACCCCGCTTACAAGGCGCTGGCGGCCAATGGATTCGCGGATTGGCGGCTGGAGGTTGGCGGCCTCGTCGAGCGCCCCGGCTCGTTCTCGCTCGCCGAGCTGAGGGCCATGCCGGCGCGCACCCAGATCACACGGCACGACTGCGTCGAGGGCTGGAGCTGCATCGGCAAATGGAAGGGCGTTCCGCTCCGCGCTCTGCTTGAGCAGGCCGGGCTCGCCCCGGGGGCTCGCTACATCGTCTTCTCCTGCGCCGATGCGCTTCAGAAGACGCTGGACGGCTCCGGCCAGTATTACGAGAGCATCGATCTGAAGGACGCGTTCCACCCGCAGACGATTCTGGCCTACGAGATGAATGACCAGGTGCTGCCCGTCCCGCACGGCGCGCCGCTCCGGCTTCGGGTGGAGCGCCAGCTCGGCTACAAAATGGCGAAA
Organism: Hyphomicrobiales bacterium; assembly: GCA_013812985.1. The sequence continues at coordinate 851 of JACCSN010000672.1, forward strand.
TACCTCATGCGGATCGACGCGGTGGAGAGCTTCGCGGCCATTTCAGGAGGCAAGGGCGGGTTTTGGGAAGACAGGGGCTATGAATGGTATGCGGGAATATAGATCGGCCGTCGGCGCCGGCAGGCATCTCAGAAGGTGATGATCGTGTCGCTGTAAGCAGCTAATTTTGTGTCGTGGGTCACCAGGCGGAGCGGTTCCGTCAGAGCCTGTGCGATGAGAAGCCGGTCGAACGGGTCGCCGTGAAGAAGCGGCAATGTTTCGACCGCGGCTGCATGTTCCGGAGTGACGCCAAGCAATTTGAATCCGCCCTGCCGAAAGTAGCCGACCGCCTCGGTCCCGGAAAACGGCGGTGCGTCACGCTTCTTGAGCGCATGTTTGATGGCAATCTCCCAGACGCTGACCGCCGATACATAAACGCCGTCTTCAGCCGCTGCTATCAACCCACGGATCCGGTCGTTCAGCAGATGCGGCGAGACGAGCACCCATATCGCGGCATGCGTATCGAGCAGCAGCCTCAATCGTCCTCGCCTTCGAAGAGCTTGGCTATCTCGGCATTGTCGGCGTCGAAATCCTCCAGAGACATCGGCGGATATTTGCCTTCAAGCAGGCCTAATCTGACACCCTTGCCCTGGCTGGCGGAGACAGGGACGAGCTTAGCCGCCGGCTTGCCATTCCGCGCGATAATGATCTCGGCTTCCGCACCGCTTTCGACGGCTTCGACGAGTCGTGACAGGCTGGTCTTCGCGTCGAGCATGTTCACCGTGCGCATCCCAACTCTCCCTAGCCAAGCTTGGCTAGATTAGTCCGGGAAAACCGCGTGGCAAGACAGGGAGACCGCGCCATCCCGCGGGGGTCAAGCGCGACGCCGTCGTTTGCTGCCCGTCAGTAGTGCCATCGCCTGGCGTTCGCGATCAGGAAGTCGCGGAACACCGTCACGCGGGCGGAATCGCGGAGCTCCTCGGGATAGACGAAGAAGCCGTCGAAGCTCGGCGCCTCGTGGTCGGACAGGACGGCGACCAGTTCGGAGTCTTGTGGCACGATGTAGTCGGGCAGCATGGCGAGGCCGATGCCCTTCTCGACGGCGCGTCGGATCGCCAGCACATTGTTGATGGCGAGAACCGCGTGGCGCGGCTGACCCGGCTCGCGCCCGGCGGTGCACAGCCAATTCAGGCCTTTGAGATAGGTCGGCGCATTGTCGCCGAAGACGACGATCCGGTGGTTGTCGATGTCGCCGACGCTCTCAGGCTGGCCGAAACGCTTCAGGTAGGCGGGCGACGCATAGACATGCATGTGCACTGTGAAGAGCTTGCGCTGGATGAGATCGGGCTGCGTCGGCGCGCGTAGCCGGATCGCCACGTCGGCCTGGCGCATGGCCACGTCGAGCTCCGAATCGTCAAGGATCAGCTCCAGGTGGATGCCGGGGTAGAGATCGAGAAACTCGTTGATCCGCGAGGTGAGCCAGGTGGAACCGAAGCCGACCGTGGTGGTGACGCGAAGCACGCCCGTCGGCTGGCCGCGCGAATCGACGAGCTGAGCCCGCACGCCCTCCAGCTTGAGCATGATGTCGCGGGCGGCGCGCATCAGGAGATCGCCCTCTTCGGTCAAGATCAGGCCGCGGGCGTGGCGGTGGAAGAGAGGCGTGCCAAGCTCCCCCTCCAGCGCGCTGACCTGCCGGCTGACAGCCGATTGGCTCATGTTCAGCCCCTCGCCGGCGCGCGTGAAGGAGCCGGCCTCCGCCGCGGCGTGGAAGATCCTGAGCTTGTCCCAGTCCATGGGGCCTCTTTGGACCGGCGAAAACTTGTGTTGAACGTTCACGCGCGCCCTATTCCGCCGCTTCGCGAACGGATTCCAGCCCAAACAGGCTTTTCTCGGCTTCCAGCGCCGCCATGCAGCCCTGGCCGGCGGCTGTCACGGCCTGGCGGAAGATGTCGTCCGTCACGTCGCCCGCCGCATAGACGCCAGGCACGCTGGTGGCGGTGGAATCCGGGGCCGTCCACAGATAATTGCTGGGCTTCATGCGGAGCTGGTCCTTGAACAGGGCGACAGCGGGTTCATGGCCGATGGCGATGAAGATCCCGTGCAAATCCATCTCCGTCCCGGCGCCGGTCTTGACGTTGCGGAGCCGCGCCCCGGTCACGGACGGCGGAAAGCCGCCCTTGCCGAGCACCTCGGCGAGCGCGGTGTCCCACATCACTTGGACATTCTTTCGGGCAAAGAGGCGATCCTGCAGGATGCGTTCGGCGCGGAATTCTCCGCGCCGGTGGATGACTGTGACCTTGGACGCCAAATGTGACAGATAGAGGGCCTCCTCCACCGCGGTGTTGCCGCCGCCCACCACAAGCACTTCCCGGCCCTTGTAGAAAAAACCGTCGCAGGTGGCGCAGGCGGACACGCCAAAGCCCTTGAAGCGCTCTTCCGAGGGAAGGCCCAGCCAGCGCGCTTGCGCGCCGGTGCAGATGATGAGCACGTCGCAGGTCCAGACGTCGCCGCCGTCGAGCTTCAGCCGGAACGGCCGCCGCGAGAGGTCGGCCTCCACCACCGTGTCGGCGACGATTCGCGTGCCGACATGCTCGGCCTGGGCGCGCATCTGCTCCATCAGCCACGGACCCTGGATCACATCGGCGAAGCCCGGATAGTTCTCCACATCCGTGGTGATGGTGAGCTGGCCGCCCTGCTGCAGCCCGGCGATCATGACCGGCTCCAGGAGCGCGCGCGCGGCATAGATGGCGGCGGTGTAGCCGGCCGGGCCGGAGCCGAGGATGAGGAGCTTGGTGTGCATGGGATGCCTGCATTCAGTAGCTAAGGGGCTGCCGTTCCTGTTTCAATCTGCCGTTTGGGCATGGCCGCCCACCGGTTCGCCGGCCAGGTGGCCGCAAAGCACTCAGGCAATATGCTGGCGAATCCAGCCATGCCGCTCTTGGATATCTGGGCGACGCGGATCGATTCCGCCGTGAAAGAAGATGATTCGCGCTCCCGCCGGCAAGTTCGTGGGCTTGGTTAAATCCGGCCGGCGTGTGAACAGGCTCCTTCGCACGATGTGCCGTTTGAAGGACAGAACGCCGTCCTGTTCGCTCCAGACTGGATGATGTTCGCCAAGCATACGGAAGATCCAGGCCTGATCGCTGTAGGCAACAGGATTGGGCCTCGTGCCCGCGACGCACTCAGATTCAAAGCTGGTCCAGACTTCCGGATGAGAGCCTGCTCGAAGCAGCACCATGGACGAGTTAAACTTGCCGAACTTCGGTCTTCTGCCCCAGTTTGGATCCTGCCATGCGACGAAATCCTCCGCGCGGTCCACAAGCGGGTCGAGAGAGCCGACGATGATCGTGTCGAG
>JACCSN010000706.1 GCA_013812985.1 Hyphomicrobiales bacterium
TAGATAAAGTTGGCACAGCCCCGCCCCAGCCCTCCACCGCAAGGGGGAAAGGGGCGGGCGGCGCCGCGGCGGAGCTCCCGGAGAGTTTTTGCCCGGCGTCCCCTGGAAGGGTTCGCCCGTGGGCTCCACAAGGGAGCTCGCCGCCACGGTATGATGGCTGTATCCGGCGGGCGCGAAACGGCTTTGGTGGATGCACGCCGCAAGGCGCTCCGCCTTCGCTGAAGTAGCGCCAGCCCGAGAAGCGCGGACGAGTCGGGGGATGACATCGTCGCGCGGGGCGCTGTGGAAGCGCCACACAACACAAGGTTCGAGGTGCTTTTCCAGCGCCCCGCTCCCTCAGTTCTTCCAGGACCCTCGGCTCGGGCGAGCGGCGGGGCGCGGACGCATGGCTGTCGCTCGGGAAATCGGATCGCTACAAATCAGCCGGAACGCACCCTACATATCGGGAGATGATCGCGAACAAGCGCCTTTTCCGGAGCGGACCGAACCGATGATGAACAAGAGCCCAAGATCCCGCGCCGCGCTCGCCCTCTTCTCGGTGGCGCTCATGCTCGCCGCAAGCGTCGCGGAAGCGCGCGGCGGACGCGGCGGATCGTTCGGCAGCCGCGGCATGCGCACCTTCAACCCGCCCGCCGTCACCCGCACCGCGCCACGGCCCGCCCAGCCGATCGAGCGCTCGGCGACACAGCCGGGCGCGCAACAACCCGGCGCCGCGCGCAGTCCCGGCGTTGGCCAGTCCGCGCCGAGGAGCGGTTTCTTCAACCGCCCCGGCTTCATGGGCGGCCTTTTCGGCGGCCTGCTCGGGGCCGGCCTCATCGGCATGCTGCTCGGCTCCGGCTTCCTCGGCGGGCTCTCCGGCATCGGCTCCATCCTCGGCCTCGCCCTCCAGCTCGCTCTGGTGTTCTTCCTGGTTCGCTGGGCGATGCGGGCCTTCGCCCGCCGCACGGAGCCGGCGCTTGCCGGCGGCCCGGCTTTGCGCGATGGGCCGCCCGGGCACGATGCCGGGCCCCTTCGCCGCGTCGACATCCCGCCGGCCGGAAGCGCCGGAAGCAAAAAGTCGATGCTGTCCGGGCTTCCGGGCCTTGCCGGCCTTGGGTCAGCCGCCGCGAAGGGTCCTGACGAGCTTGGGATCACCCAGGCGGATCTCGATCAGTTCGAGAGTCTGCTCGGAAATGTCCAGGAAGCCTATGGCAGCGAGGACGTCGACACGCTTCGCCGCCATGTCACGCCGGAAATGCTCGCGGTCCTCCTGGAGGAGCTCACCGGGAATTCCAGCCGCGGCCTGGTGAACCGCGTATCGGATGTCAAGCTCCTGTCCGGCGACGTGGCCGAATCCTGGCGCGAGGGCGACGCGGAATACGCCACCGCCGCGATGCAATACGCGCTGAACGACCAGACGCTGGAGCGCGAGGGCGGCCGCGTGGTGGAGACCGGCCCGAGCGAGGCGACCGAGCTGTGGACGTTCCGCCGCCCCCAGGGCGGCGAATGGCTGCTCTCGGCCATCCAGCAGGCGTGAGGGTCTAGACTTTCACCCAGGCGGCGTTGCGGGCGCTGGATTTCACGCAGGCCTCGATGAAGGCCATGCCCTTGACGCCGTCAGCCACGGTCGGGAACACCACCTCCGGATCGGGCGGGCGCCCGTCGCGGGCGGCGATGATGGCGCGGGCGGCCTCGGCGTAAATGTTGGCGAAGCCTTCCAGATAGCCCTCCGGGTGGCCGGGCGGCACGCGGGTGACACGGGCGGCCGCCTTGCCGGCCCCGGCGCCGCCCCTGGTGATCAGCCGCTTCGGCTCGCCGAACGGCGCGAACCACAGCTTGTTCGGGTCCTCCTGCGCCCATTCCAGCCCGCCCTTCTCCCCATGCACCTGCAGCGTCACCCGGTTCTCGTTACCCGGCGCCACCTGGCTCGCCCAGATCATGCCGCGCGCGCCGTTCGGATACCGCAGCATCACATGGACGTTGTCGTCGAGCCGCCGCCCCTCGACGAAGCTGGTGAGCTCCGCCGCGAGGCTCTCCGCGTCGAGGCCGGAGACGAAGCAGGCGAGGTTGTAGGCATGCGTGCCGATGTCGCCGACGGAGCCCCCGGCGCCGGAGCGGGCCGGATCGGTGCGCCATTCCGCCTGCTTGTGGCCGGTCTCCTCGATCTTGTCGGTCAGCCAGTCCTGGATATATTCCGCGTGGACCAGCCGGATGTCGCCGAGCTCGCCCGCCGCCACCATCTCGCGCGCCTGCCGCACCATCGGATAGCCGGTGTAATTATGCGTGAGCGCGAAGACCTTGCCGGACGTTTCCACCAGCGCCTGCAGCCGGCGCGCGTCGCGGAGCGTGGTGGTGAGCGGCTTGTCGCAGATGACGTGGATGCCGCGCTGCAGGAAGGCTTTCGCCACCGGGAAGTGCATGTGGTTCGGCGTGACGATGGCGACCGCCTCGATGCCGTCCTTCAGCCGCGGCTCCCGCCGCGCCATCGCCTCGAAGGAGCCGTAGGAGCGGTCCTCGCGCAACCCGAGTTCCAGGCCCGACGCCACCGCCCGCTCCGGATCGGCGGAGAGCGCTCCAGCGACGAGCTCGTACTGCCCGTCGAGCCGCGCGGCGATCCGGTGCACCGCCCCGATGAAGGCGCCCTGCCCGCCGCCCACCATGCCGAGGCGGATCTTCCTGCCCGCCGTCTCGTTGCGTCCCTCGATGGCCATGCAATCCCCCTTTTCCCAAAGGTGACTTGCCGCGTTAACGCGGCGCGATCAGCTGTCGCTCAAGAGGCTTTGGAGAACCCGTCGACCAAGGCTCTCGTGTCCGCGAAGCCCATGTTTTCCGCCATCCGCTCGCCGGCGAGGGCGTAAGCATCCGCGAGGTTCATCTCCAGCTGGCGATAGAAGAGCTCCTTGCCGAGAGCGGTGGCGGGTGGAAGTTTCGCCGCCAGCATCTCGGCGGTCTCGGCGGTGACCTGGTCGAGCTCCGCCGCCGGAACCGCGGCGTTGATGAGCCCGATTTCAGCCGCGCGCTCGGCGCCGATCAAGCGCCCGGTCAGCAACAGGTCAAGCGCCTGCTTGCGAGGGATCGCGCGGGAGAGCGCCACCGAAGGGGTGGAGCAGAACAGGCCGAGATTGATCCCGGAGACGCCGAAGCGCGCGGTGGCCGCGGCATAGGCGAGGTCGCAGGTCGCGACCAGCTGGCAGCCGGCCGCGACGGCCGCGCCCTGCACCTTGGCGATGACCGGCTTGGGGCAGGAGCGGATCGCCAGCATCATCCGCGAGCAGCGCGCGAACAGCGCCTCGAAATGGGCCTTGCCTTCGCCTCCGCTCATCTCGCGGAGATCGTGCCCCGCGCAGAAGATCTTGCCGTTCGCGGCCAAGACCACCACCCGAACGGCGGGGTCCGCGGCGGCTTCCGCGATCCGTTCGCCGAGCGCGTCGATCATGGCCTCGGAAAGCGCGTTCGCCCGATCGGGGCGATTGAGCGTCAGCGTCGCGACCGCGACCGCGTCCTCGCGCAACACTAATGGGTTGGACGGCGTGCTCACTCTCGATCCTCCGTGCCGGCATCGCGCTGCGCGCGCTGGCGCAGGATGAATTTCTGGATCTTCCCGGTCGACGTCCGCGGCAGCTCCATGAAGACGACATGGCGCGGGCACTTGAAGCCGGCGAGCAGCCCTCGGCACCATTCAATCAGCTCCGCCTCCGAGACGGATTTGCCGGTCTTGCACTCGACGAAGGCGCAGGGCGTCTCGCCCCATTTCCTGTCCGGCTTGGCGACGACGGCGACGCCCTGAACGGCCGGGTGCTTGTAAAGCGCCTCTTCCACCTCGATCGATGAAATGTTCTCGCCGCCGGAGATGATGATGTCCTTCGACCGATCTTTCAGCTGGATGTAGCCGTCAGGGTGCTTCACGCCGAGGTCGCCGGAATGGAACCAGCCGCCGGCGAAGGCGGCTTCCGTCGCCTGCGGGTTCTTCAGATAACCCTTCATCACCACATTGCCGCGGAACATGACCTCGCCGAGCGAGGCGCCGTCGGCCGCGACCGGAATCATCGTTTCCGGGTCGATCACGTCGAGCCCCTCCAAAGGGAGGTAGCGGACGCCCTGGCGAGCCTTCTTGGCCGCCCAATCGGCCGCGGCCAAGCCGTCCCAGTCGGTGTTCCAGTCATTCACGACAGCCGGGCCATAGGTTTCAGTCAGGCCGTAAAGATGCGTGACCCTGAAGCCGGCCGCCTGCATGGCGCTCAGCACGGCCTCGGGAGGCGGCGCGGCGGCGGTGAGGAAGGTCACCGGCTTGCCCGCCGGGCGTTGGCTGTCGGTGGCGTCCAGCATGATCGACATGACGATCGGCGCGCCCGACATGTGGGTGACCCCGTGCTCCGCGATCGCCGCGTAGATCGGCTGGGCGCGGACCGCCCGCAGGCAAACCTGCGTGCCCACCACGACGGAGACTGACCACGGAAAGCACCAGCCGTTGCAATGAAACATCGGCAATGTCCACAGATACACCGCGTGCTTCGGCAGGGCGCACGTGACGACGTTGCCGAGCGCCAAGAGATGCGCGCCGCGATGATGGTAGACCACGCCTTTCGGCGTGGCTGTCGTCCCCGAGGTGTAGTTCAGCGAGATGGCGTCCCATTCGTCCCGCGGGAACCCGCCGGCGTAGGTCGGGTCGCCTTCCGCCAACAACGCTTCATACTCCAGCGTTCCGAGAAATTCGCCGGTTTGCGGAAAGGCGAGGTCGTCATAGTCGACGACAAGCGGCTTCGCCTTGGCGAGCGAAAGCGCCTCCTTGACCGTCGGCGCGTATTCACGGTCGGTGATCAGCGCCTTGGCCTCGCCGTGATCGAGAATGTAGGCGATGGTCGCGGCGTCGAGCCGGGTATTGATCGTGTTCAGAACCGCCCCGCACATCGGCACGCCGTAATGGCACTCGATCATGGACGGCGTGTTCGCGAGCACCGCCGCCACCGTGTCGCCGCGCTTTATGCCCCGGCGGGCGAGGGCCGACGCGAGCTGGTGGGCGCGGGCGCGGAGCGCGCGGTAGGACAGCCGTTCCGCCCCGTGCACGATTGCGACGCGGTCGGGGAAGACATCGGCGGCGCGCTCCAGGAAGGACAGCGGCGACAGCGGCTGGTAGTTGGCCGGGCGCTTTTCGAGGTCGGCGTCGTAGATGGAGGCGCGCATGCCCGCGTTCAATCTGGGTCGACGATGTCGGCGAAGGCGAGGATAGCCGGCTCAAATTCTGCTCCGATCTTATCGCCAGCAAGCGCCGCGACTTGCGCACGGTCCTTGCTGAAAACAAAATCGAACCGAACGGTCGCGTGTGTTGCCCGATGGCGGAAACCGCGAGTCTGTTGTGCGGCAGACGCGAGTTCGCGCGAAAGGATCGACGGACGGCCGTTGGCTTCCTCTGTGCAACGGCTAATGAGTTCCGCGTGCCAGCTCTGCCCGGTGGGCTCGTCCTCACCGATGATCTGCAATGCGCGCAGTAGCGCCTCCTCCAGGGCGGTGTGACCCGACTGCATCGCATGAAAGAAGGCCATAAGATTGACGTACCCGGATTCTTCGCGGTCATCAAAATCGTCACGCTTTATGATGCTGCTGGCTGCGGCGAAGTGACGAGCGGTTGCGCGAACGGCCAATAATTCGTCCTGCCATCGAGCATCCTTCATCGGAGCTCCCGGCCCTCCTTCTCGACGCGGCTGACAAACTGGTCCGTGCGCCAAGCCCTGATGTGAATGTCCGGCACCAAGTTTCGATCAAAGCACTGGCGCTCGGCGAAGAGCCAAGCTTCCAACTCCTTCTCGATTGGAAAATCGACCAAGACATCCACGTCGCTGCTGTACCTCGCGTCGCCGCGTGCGGCAGAGCCGAAGAGGATATAGCGCCCTCCATGCTCCCGCGCATATGCGGCGAGCACCGCCTCCAGCTCCGCCGCCCCAGCCTTAATCGCCGCAACTTTTGCGTCCTTGCGCTCTCTTAGCGTTACGTATCCGGACATCTCTACACGATCCCCAGCATCCGCCGGTTCGCCGCCTCGTCCGTGCCGCCGGTGATGAAATCATCGAAGGAGCGCTCCGTCACCTTGATCATATGCGCCTCGATAAAGGGCGCGCCCTCCGCCGCCCCGACGGCGGAATCCTTGATGGCGCATTCCCATTCCAGCACCGCCCAGGATTCGTAGTCGTATTGGGCGAGCTTGGAGAACACGCCGCCGAAATCGACCTGGCCGTCGCCCAGCGAGCGGAAGCGGCCGGCGCGGTTGACCCACGGCTGGAAGCCTGAATAGACGCCCTGGCGCCCGTCCGGGTTGAGCTCGGCGTCCTTCACGTGGAAGGCCTTGATCCGCTCATGGTAGATATCGATGAAGCTGAGGTAATCGAGCCCCTGCAGCACGAAGTGCGATGGGTCGTAATTGATGCAGCAGCGCGGGTGCCCGCCGACCCGCCCCAGGAACATCTCGAAGGTGGCGCCGTCGAAGGTGTCCTCGCCCGGATGCAGCTCGAAGCAGAGGTCGATTCCAGCCTCCTCGTAGGCGTCGAGGACGGGTCGCCAGCGCCGCGCCAGCTCGTCGAAGGCCGTCTCGAACAGCCCCGGCGAACGCGGCGGCCAGGGATAGATGTAAGGCCAGGCAAGCGCGCCGGTGAAGCTGACGCTGGCGTTCAGCCCAAGGTTCCGCGAGGCCCGCGCCGCCTTCGTCACCTGGTCGATCGCCCATTCCTGGCGCGCCTTGGGGTTGCCGCGCACTTCGGGCGCCGCGAAGCCGTCGAAGCCGGCATCATAGGCCGGGTGCACAGCCACGCACTGGCCTTGCAAATGCGTCGACAGCTCGGTGATCTCGATGCCGGCCTCCCGGCACGTGCCGGCGATCTCGTCGCAATAATCTTTGGAGTCCGCGGCCGTTGCGAGATCGAATAGGCGGGCGTCCCAACTCGGGATCTGAACGCCCTTGTAGCCCAGTTCAGCGGCCCATCCGGCGATCGATCGCAGCGAGTTGAACGGCGCCGCCTCCCCGCCGAACTGGGCGAGGAAAATGGCTGGTCCCTTCATGGTCTTCATGGCGGTGCTGGTCCTCCCTGGCGCGGTGTATTCCTTGCCGAACACCTGCTCGCGCATGTTGTTGTCGGTCGTGGCTTTACCTAACGGCTGCCGCCGCGTTCACCGCCGCGGCTCGTCGCCTGCTGTCCCAAAAACCCTAACTAGAAGCCTTATTGGCCAGAAGAATGTCAGCCGTTGAAGCGTCCAAAGTCCCGCATGACATGACGGTATCTGCCAGTCCGCGCGAGCGTCAAGGCACGGCCAGACCCGGCTGCCAAGTTTTCGGAGCGCTGCTTCACAGCCGCGTCAACGTCGGAACGCGACTGACCATGAAAGCTTGACCAGTTCATCCATGCCGGGCTGTAGAGCGCGGCCATCAGGGAGTCCTTCATGCAAAAATCCGCCCTCCTTGCGGCCGCCGCAGTGGCCGCACTCTCCTGTTCCGCCGCCGCACAGGAGGACGACAGCACCAATGTCGAGATCGTCGCGCATGTTGTTGAGCCGACCAAGCTCGAGCCGACGGACGAGCGCATCGGCGCTCTGAAGCTGCCCGACGGGTTTCGCATCCAGAAGTTCGCCGAGGACCTGATCAACCCGCGGATGCTCGCGGTCTCCGACGACGGGACGGTCTATGTTACCCGCCGCTCGGTGGGCGACCTCGTGATGCTGAA
>JACCSN010000743.1 GCA_013812985.1 Hyphomicrobiales bacterium
CCTGGTGGGCCTGCGCGGCGCGTTCTCATCCAACCCCACCGCGGACAAGATCACGGTTTCCGACCGGGACGGCGTCTGGCTCGAGATCGAAGATGCGGAAGCGGTCTGGACGCGTCGGGCGCTGTTCCGAGGCAGGCTCGACATCGGCTCGATCACCGCCGAGCGGGTCAGGGTTCTGCGCCGGCCGGCCGGCGCGAATGCGGCGGCTGACGAGGGCTCGTCCGGGTTGCTGGTCTCCATCAAGGTCGACGCGTTCCGCCTCCCCGAAGTGACCGTTACGGCCGGGATCGCGGGCGGCGAGGCGCGCCTCTCGGCCGAAGGATCGGCGAAGGTGGCCGGCGAAGCCATCGCGGCGCGGCTGTCGCTGCTGCGCCAGGACCGCCCGGGTACGCTCGCCGCCGATTTCCGGCTGCAGCCGGCCGAGAACCTGCTCACCGCCAACCTCCAGTTCGCGGAGCCCCAGGACGGGCTGGTCGCCGAACTGCTCCAGCTCAGGAACAGGCCGGCCGTCTCCGTTACGGTGGCCGGCGCCGGGCCGCTTACGGCTTGGCAGGCCCAGGTCGAGATGCAGGCGAATGGGGCTCTGGTGCTCGCCGGCGCCGCTGCCGTCTCCCGCGCCGACGCGGGCTACCGGATCACCGCCGATCTCGGAGGGGCGCTCGGCGGGGTCGCGCCGGAAGCTTACGCCGCGCTCCTCAGCGGCACCAGCAGCCTCGCCTTCGATATGGTGCGGCTCGATGACGGGGGCGTGCAGGTCCAGTCGGCGTCGCTCCGTTCCGACGGAATCGACCTCTCCGCCAGCGGCGCGCTCACGCCGGACTTCGTGCCCGCCAGCGCCGAGGCTTCGCTCCGGCTCGGACAGGCGGGGCGGACCATCCTCCCCTTCGCCCCAGGTCACGTGTCGGTTTCGCGCCTGGACGCCACGGTCGGGCTTGACGCCGGCGTTTCGGCGCCGTGGCGCGCCGACGTCAGGGCCGAAGGCGTCGAAAGCGATCAGGGCAGCGCCGGCAGCGTCGCATTCACGGCGCGGGGACAGGCGAGCAGCCTCGCCGATCCGGCGGCGCGGGCCACGAGCTTCAACATCGAGGGCTCGGCCCAGGCCGTCGTCCCGGCCGACGCCGCCGTCGCGCAAGCGCTTGGCCCGTCGGTTCGGTTCACCGCCGACGGCGCCTGGGCGACCGGTCAGTCAATCACGTTTGAAAGCGCCCGAACGGTACTCGACGGGGCGACCGCGAGCTTTTCGGGAACGGCGGTGGGGAGCCAGCTTGACGGGCGCTTCGGAGCAAGCGTCACCGATCTTTCCCGGCTGCAATTGCTTGTCGATCGCCCGGTACGCGGCGGCGCCCGGCTTGAGGCGAATGGAAGGGTGCGCCTGGCTGGCGGCAGCTTCGATCTGCGGCTTGCCGGCGACGCCGCCGATCTCGGCCTCGGCATCGCGCCGCTCGATCCGCTGCTTGCCGGGACGACGCGGATCGGCGGCGGCATCGCCCGCGATGCTGGCGGGATGGATTTCGATGCGCTCACGCTTGCCAACGAGCAGGTCAACGCCGAGCTGTCCGGGGCTCTCGGTGCGCCTCGGATGGACCTGTCCGCCAAGGCGATCGTGGCCGACCTCTCGTCACTGACCCGGCGTGCGACGGGCAAGGCGGAGCTTTCGGCCCGCGTGACCGGGACGAGCGCCGCGCCCGAGGTGGAAGCCGAGGCCCGCGGCGCGGATGTAGTTCTGATGGGCCGCCCGCTGGCGGAGGCAACCGCCCGCTTCTCCGGCATTGTCGCGGGTCCGCGGACCGAAGGGCGCGCCGAGCTTTCCGCCAAGCTCGGAGCGGTCCCGGTCCGGGGTTCAGCCGAGCTCGCCGCCGGCGGCAACGGCACTCGGCGGATCGACGGCCTCGACTTCAGCGTTGGCGAAAGCCGCGTCTCCGGGCACCTCGCCATCCTTGCCGACGGGCTGCTCTCCGGCGAGCTGGCCGTCGTGTCACCGGACCTGTCGAAGGTCGCGCCGCTGTTTCTCGCCGAAGCGAGCGGGATGCTGAAGGCTGACCTGCAGTTTGCGGCGGAGAACGGGACGCAATCGGCGCGCCTCACCGGGATCGGGACCGATCTCGTCTATGAGGGCGTGATGATGCACACCGCCGAAATCCAAGGCGTAGCGCAGAACGTCTTCGGGGCGCCGCGGATCGACGGCAGCTTCGATATCCGCAACCTGAAGACCGGCCGCCTAGTCATCGTTTCCGCGACAGGGAATGCCGAACGGCAAGGGGATTCGACCGCGTTCTCCGTGGCCGCCGATCTGGCCGACGGCAACGCCCAGGTGACGGGCAGCCTGCAGCCCCGCGGCGCGGGCTTGGCTGTCGGGATCGAGCAGTTCGCGTTCTCCCGCGCCGGCGTCGATGTCGGCCTTGCCGCCCCGACCACCATCGCGGTGGCGAACGGTATGGCCGAGGTCCCGGCCACGCGCCTCATCGTCGGACGCGGCACCGTCACCGTGGCCGGGCGTGCCGGCACCGCCGTCCTGAACCTTACCGCGGACATCGAGGATTTGCCCGCGGCCCTCGTTAACAGCTTCGCACCAGCGCTCGACGCCGAAGGGACGATCTCCGGACGGGCGACCGTGACCGGCGCACCCGCCGCTCCGGTCGCCGGTTTCGATGCAAGCTGGCGGGGCGGTTCGGTGGCCGCAACCCGCGATGCCGGGCTCGGGCCACTGGCGCTGACGGCGAACGGCCGCCTCGCCGACAAGGTCGTCAGCCTGACGAGCCGCATCAGCGGCGCCGAGGGACTCACGGCAGACGTCTCGGGGACTGTCGGAATCGCTCCCGGCGCGCCGCTCGACATCAAGGTGTCGGGCGCGGCGCCACTGTCGCTCGCCAATCGCCAGCTGGCGGAGCGCGGAGCCGAGTTAACGGGAACGCTGGACATCGATCTCGCCATAACCGGGCAGGCCGCCGCGCCAGTATTTGCCGGCCGGGTCACCTCGGAAGGCGGCGGATTCATCGACCCAGCTACCGGCATCACGCTGCGCGATCTGACCCTTGCGGCTTCGGTGTCCGACAACCGCCTCGTCGTGGACCGCCTTTCCGCCCGAAGCGGGGACGGCTCCGTATCGGCGGAGGGCTCGATCGGGCTCGATCCAGCCGCCGGCTTCCCGGTTGATCTCGCGGCGGTTATCCGCCAGGCGCGCTACGTCGACGGCCACCTCGTCTCGACGCGCTTCGATGCCGATCTCACGCTTACGGGCAGCTTAGCTCGCGGACCCGTCCTCGGCGGTTCGGTCTTCCTCGACCGCACGGAGCTTACCGTCCCGGAAAGCCTGCCACGCGATTCCGTCGCGGTCGGCGTCGAACACGTCAACACCCCCACGGATGTGGAGCAGACGCTGGCGCTGGCCAGACCTCGGGGCAGCTCGCGCGGTGCGTCCGGCGGCGGCGGCCCGGGTGGCGGCGTCACCCTCGATCTGACGATCGGCGCGCCGCAGCAGATTTTCGTTCGCGGCCGCGGCCTCGACGCCGAGCTCGGCGGCGAGGTGAGGCTGACCGGCCCGCTCTCGGGGCTGCTGGCGGATGGCGCTTTCGAGATGAGTCGCGGGCGGCTCGACATCCTCACGCAGCGCATCACATTCGATCGCGGCCTTATCACCTTTGCCGGCGATCTGGATCCGATCCTGGACTTTGCCGGAAACACGCAGAGCGAGGACGTGGTTATCACGGTTGCGATTGCCGGCCAGGCCTCCGATCCGGAAATAGCGTTCTCCTCGGTCCCGGAATTGCCGCAGGACGAGGTGCTGGCGCATCTCATCTTCAACCGAGGCATCGCGGAGCTCTCGCCGGTGCAGATCGCCCGCCTGGCGGATGCGGCGGCGCAGCTCGCGGGCGGCCGCGGCAGCGGGCTCCTGAACCAGCTCCGCGCCTCCACCGGGCTCGACGACCTTGACATCGTCACCGACGAGGAGGGCGGCCCGGCGCTGGCGGCCGGGCGCTACGTCAACGAAAACGTCTATGTCGGGGTGCAGCAGGGCACGTCAGCGGAATCGAGCCGGGTAACGATCGATCTCGACATCTCCGATGACGTGAAGGCTCGGGCCGGGGTTTCGCCGCAAGGAAACTCTAGTCTGGGCGTCTTCTATGAGCGGGAGTACTGAGCGGAGCGCGCAACGCTGCGGGGCGTGATCAATCGGACGTTTTCAATTTGGAAGCCATCCAGCCGGCCAGGTATCGTCGAAAGACCGGCGAGCTTGGACGGTAGCGGTTGCGCGTGTGCGAAAGCGGCCCTGGATGGAGTCAGTCATTAACCAAGGATTGAAGGTGAAAGTGGCCGGATGACAGTGAAGCTCGGCATCAATCCGATCACCTGGACCAAAGACGATGTGCCCACCCTGGGCGGAGACACGCCGCTTGAGGTCTGCCTAGCGGCACGCGTCAGGACGCCCAGGTTGTCATCGGACCTCGGGCGAAAAGTCTTGGCCGCGAACGAAGACAGCCGTCAGGTGGTCGCGGACGTTCACGCACGCTATTCGGCGCGGAGTTGAACAATCGATCGCTGACCCCGGGCGACCACCCCCGCTTCGCGCCGAACGAGGCCGAGGCTGAGACGGTCCGCCTGATCTTCGCCCGCTTCGTCCATATCGGCTCGGCGACGGAGCTGGCCAGGCCCTGGTGCAGGAGGACACAAGACTGGCAAGCCGATCGACAAGGGCGCGCTTGACAAGCTCCCAGCAACCGGACCGACATCGGTGAGGCCGTCCCACAAGGGCCAGAGCTAGCCCGGGGAGCGTGCCGCCATCATCGAGCGGGCGCGCGCCCGTCCTCATTAT
>JACCSN010000791.1 GCA_013812985.1 Hyphomicrobiales bacterium
GACATGGTCGAGCCGCTTCAGAGCGTAATCCTCAGGGCCTTTCGGGGCGGGTCCATACGCGTGAGCGATGTTATCGAGGACGATGCGCGCCATTGTCTCGCCTCAGGCCGCGCGTTTCAGGCCGGGCGCTGCTGCCAGCGCTCCGGCCGCGTCAAAGATGAAGAAGCGGCTCGGATCGAGATAGAACTCCACCGGCTGGCCGATCCCCAGACGATGCACGCCATGCGCCAGCGCCACCCAGCGCTCGCCGGCGAACTCGATGTGGACGAAGCTTTCCGAGCCGGTGATCTCGGTCATGGCCACGATGCCGGTCTGCGCCAAGGCGTCCGGCCCTGGCCGCAGCAGGAAGAGATGATCGGGCCGGATGCCGATCCGATAAGCGCCGTCGCGGAGGCCTGCCAGGAAGCTTGCCGCCGGCAGCCTGAGAAGATCGCCCGCCGAGCGAAGCTCGCCGCCGGCCTTGTCGACGGAGATCGTGTTGAGCGGCGGGTCGGAGAAGATGCGGGCCGTCTCCAGGCTGTTCGGCCGGCGATAGACCTCGACCGTCGGGCCGAACTGCGTCACCCGCCCTTGCGCCAAGGTCGCGGTCGAGCCGCCGAGGAGGAGCGCCTCGACCGGCTCCGTCGTGGCATAGACGAAAATGGCGCCGGTGGCGGAGAAAATGCGGGGCAGCTCCTCGCGAAGCTCCTCGCGCAGCTTGTAGTCGAGATTGGCGAGCGGCTCGTCGAGGAGCACGAGATCGGCGCCCTTCACCATGGCGCGGGCGAGCGCGGTGCGCTGCTGCTGGCCGCCGGAGAGCTCCAGCGGCTTGCGTTCGAGAAGCGGCGTCAGCTTCATCAGCGCGGCGGTTTCGCGGACCCGCCTGTCGAGTTCAGCTTTCGCGACATGGGCGACGCGGAGCGGTGAGGCGATGTTCTCGTAAACGGAAAGGTTCGGGTAGTTGATGAACTGCTGATACACCATCGCCACCGATCGCTTGCGGACCGGCACGCCCGTCACGTCCTTCCCGTCGAAGCACACCTTGCCCTCGGTCGGCGCGTCGAGGCCGGCCATCAGGCGCATCAGGCTGGTCTTGCCGGAAAGGGTCGGCCCGAGCAGGACGTTCAGCGTGCCGCGCGCGAAGGCGAGCGACACATCATGGATGTGCGTTTCGCTCTGCACCTTCTTAGTCACATGCTTCAGCTCGAGCGTCACGAAGCGCCCCCGCTTGCCCGGGGCATCCGAGCCGATGCCCCCAGGCTTTCTCCCTGCATCCAGGCGTCAAGGCGGTCGGCCTCGGCCTGGTCCATGTGCAATCCTAGCTTGGAGCGGCGCCAAAGCACATCCTCGGCATTGCGCGCCCATTCATGCTCCATGAGGTAGCGAACTTCACGGGCGGTCAAATCGGCGCCGAAGGTCTCGCCCCAATCCGCCGCGGTCCGGACGCCCTGGACGATCTTGCGCGCCAGCGTGCCATAAGCGCGGACGAGCCGCCTTGCATGGGCCGGCTTGGCTGAGGGGCAGAGCGCCTGAACGGCCAACACCTCCGCCGCGAAGCCGTCCACGGGAAAGTCGCCGCCCGGCAAAGGCGCGGCTGCCGTCCATGGCCCCTCCGCTTGAGGCAAGGCTGGGGCGAGCTTCTCGAGCGCCGCCTCGGCCAGGCGCCGGTATGTGGTGATCTTGCCGCCATAGATGTTGAGGAGCGGAGGCTCGCCATCGGCGCCCTCCAGCTTCAGGACGTAGTCGCGCGTGGCGGATTGCGCGTCGCCTGCTCCGTCGTCGAAAAGCGGCCGCACCCCGGCATAGGTTCGCACGATATCCGTCACGCTGACCGGCGCGCGAAAGTATTCGCTCGCCGCGGCGCAGAGATACTCGACCTCGCCTTCGCTGATCGCCGCATCGCCGGGGTCGCCGCGATAATCGGCATCGGTGGTGCCGATCAGCGTGAACTTCCCCTCGTAGGGAATGGCGAAGACGATCCTGTTGTCGGAGTTCTGGAAGATGTAGGCGCGGTCGTGATCGAAAAGGCGGCGGACGATGATGTGGCTGCCCTTGACCAGCCGGACCGGCGCGGCGACCGGCAGGCCGAGCCGCTCGGATGCGACTTCGGCCACCCATGGCCCGGCGGCATTGACCAGCGTGCGGGCGGCAACCTCGTCGCTAACGCCAGATTCCGCATCGCGCAGCGAAAGGATCCAAACGCCCCGCTCGCGGCGCGCGGCCACAAGTTCCGCACGGACCCGGATCGTTGCGCCCCGTTTGGCCGCGTCCATGGCGTTCAGCACGACGAGCCGGGAATCCTCGACCCAGCAATCGGAATATTCGAAGGCGCTGCGAAACTCCGGCTTCAACGGCCGACCGGCCGCGTCCTTCGCCAAGTCGAGCCTTCGGGCGCCCGGGAGGAGCTTCCGGCCGCCGATATTGTCGTAGAGGAACAGCCCGGCCCGGATCAGCCATGCGGGGCGTAGCCCGCCATGATAGGGCAGCACGAAGCGCAGAGGCCATATGATGTGCGGGGCCGCGCGCAGCAGAACCTCGCGCTCCGTCAGCGACTCGCGAACGAGACGGAATTCGTGATGTTCCAGGTATCGCAGGCCGCCATGGATCAGCTTCGTCGAAGCCGATGAGGTTCCGCCGGCGAGATCGCCCTTCTCGCAGAGGAAAAGTGACAGCCCGCGGCCGGCCGCGTCGCGGGCAATGCCGCAGCCATTGATGCCGCCACCGATGATAGCGATGTCGTAAGGCGCTTTGCGCACCTTGCCTCCCCGATTTCCGCCGCAGTCTTTCGTTTCGCTGCGAAGCTTGAGCGGACCATAAGCGAAAAGAAAAGAGGTTCAAACGAAAGTTTTAGATACGGCTTCCGTGCCCGTTGGAGAAGCGGTCTCGACGAGCTCCACGGCGCTTTCCTTGCAGATGCGGCGGACTGACTCCGAGTTGCAGCGGTCCGTCACGAACGTGTTCACCTGGGACATATGCGCGATGCGGACCGGCGCCGAGCGCTCGAACTTCGTTGAATCGCAGACAAGCAGGACATGCCGGGCGTTGGAGATGATGGCCTGCGCGACCCTGACCTCGCGGTAATCGTAATCGAGCAAGGCACCGTCCTCGTCGATGGCCGAAGCGCCGATTACGGCGAAGTCGACCTTGAACTGGCGGATGAAATCCACCGCGGCCTCGCCGATGATGCCCCCATCCGTATGGCGCACCACGCCGCCCGCCAGCACGACTTCGATCTGCGGATAAGCCCGCATCAGGCTCGCGACGTTGAGGTTGTTGGTGATGACCATGAGGCCGTTATGCTGCAGGAGGGCCCGCGCCACCGCCTCCGTCGTCGTGCCGATATTGATGAAGAGCGAAGCGGAATCTGGAATACGCTCGGCAGCCGCCCTGGCGATCGCCTCCTTCTCGTCGCTCGCGATCATCCGGCGGGCGTCGTAGCCGACATTCTCCACGCCCGACGAGATGATGGCGCCGCCGTGGATGCGGGTCAGCAGGCGCTTGTCGCAGAGCTCGTTCAGATCCTTGCGGATCGTCTGCGGGGTGACCTCGAAGCGGGAAGAGAG
>JACCSN010000798.1 GCA_013812985.1 Hyphomicrobiales bacterium
GACGAGGTGCTGATCGACGTGACGCTCGGCGCGCGGCCGCGGCCGGATGTGCTGCTGCTCGCCCAGGCTTTTAACGCGCTGCCGACCGGCGACGGCATGCTCGCCTTCACCGACGATCGCGAGCACAAGGCGCAGCTCAGCGTGGTGTGGGACGTGACGGCGAGGTGGTCGATCCAGCTCGGCGCCTTCTCGACCGTCGGGCAGGAGGCGTGGCGGGAACGCGGCGCGGTCGTCGCGATCTGGCGGCGGTTCTGACGGATTACCCGCGGCGGCGGGCCACCTCCAGGAGCCACCTTCGCGAAGCGCGCTCGGCCTGCTACACAGCGCCGATGAACCTGAAACCCGATCCCCTGGACGATCGCCAGGAAGCCGCGCGCGGCGCGGAGAACGAGGCGGCGGCGCGGCTGTGGTGCCGCACCCGGCGCATCGACGACATCGAATGCATCATCCCCGACCAGGCCGGCGTGGCGCGCGGCAAGCTGATGCCGATGCCGAAGTTCTTCGGCGGCAATCCGATGACGCTGCCGGCCTCCATGTTCACGCAGACCATCACCGGCGAATATCCGGACGAGGAGGAGGCGTTCACCGAAGGCGTGACCGATTCCGACCTGATCTTCCGGCCGGATTTCTCGACGCTCGCCGTGGTGCCGTGGGCGAGCGACCCGACGGCGCAGGTGATCCACGACGCCTTCCACAAGGACGGCACGCCGTTCGAGATCGCACCGCGGAACGTCCTGAAGCGCGTGGTGCAGCTCTACGCCGACCGCGGCTGGCTGCCGGTGGTGGCGCCGGAGATGGAGTTCTATCTGGTCAAGCCGAACATCGACCCGGATTACCCGCTGGAGCCGCCGGTCGGGCGCTCGGGCCGTCCGGAGCGCGCCCGCCAGGCCTATTCGATCAGCGCCGTCAACGAGTTCGAGGAGCTGTTCGACGACATTTATCGGTTCTCCGAGGCGCAAGGCCTGGAGATCGACACGCTGAACCACGAGGACGGCACGGCGCAGATGGAGATCAACCTGCGCCACGGCGACCCGGTCGAGCTCGCCGACCAGGTCTTTTTGTTCAAGCGGACGATCCGCGAGGCGGCGCTCCGCCATCAGATGTACGCGACCTTCATGGCCAAGCCCATCGCCACCGAGCCCGGCTCCGCCATGCACATCCACCATTCGGTGACGGAGATCGGGACGGGCAAAAACATCTTCACCGACGGCGGCGGCGAGCTTGCCCCGCCGTTCCTGCATTTCATCGCCGGGCTGCAGACCTACCTGCCGCGCGTCATGTGCATCATGGCGCCCTACGTGAATTCCTACCGCCGCCTCATCCGCAACACCAGCGCGCCGATCAACGTCCGCTGGGGCTACGACAACCGCACCGTGGGCCTGCGCGTGCCGCTCTCCGACCCGGAGAACCGGAGGGTGGAGAACCGCGTGCCCTCCTCCGACGCCAATCCCTATCTCGCCATCGCCGCCTCGCTCGCTTGCGGCTATCTCGGCCTCGTCAAGGAGCTGGAGCCCGACAGCCCCAGCGGCGGCGCCAACCGCGACCCGAGTTTCGCCCTGCCGCGCTCCATCCTCGACGCGGTGCGGCTCCTGGAGAACACGCCGGAGCTGGTCGACATCTTCGGCGAGAGTTTTGTCAGAACCTATCGCGCCATCAAGGAGACCGAGCACGAGACCTTCATGGGCGTCATTAGCGCCTGGGAGCGCGAATACCTGCTCTTGAGCGTCTGAGGCGCGCATGGCGCGCGCGCTCCCGCCGTCCTTCCACCGCGTGGCCTTCCCTGACGCGCCGGCATACCCGCCGCTGGACGGCTCGCGGAAGGCGGATGTCTGCATTGTGGGCGGCGGCTATACAGGCCTTTCGGCCGCTCTCCACCTCGCCGAGGCCGGCGCCGACGTGGTGCTCCTGGAGGCCGACCGCGTGGCGAGCGGCGCGTCGGGCGCGAATGGCGGCCAGCTCCATTCGGGCCAGCGCCGCGACGTGCTCTGGCTCGAGAAGCGCTTCGGGTTCGAGCGCGCCAAGCGCCTCTGGGACATGGCCGAGGACGCCAAGGCATTGGTCCGGTCGCTGATCGAACGTTTCGCGATTCCCTGCGACCTTCGCGCCGGGGTGATCGAGGCGCTGCATAAGCCGGCGCTCATCCGCGAATCCGCCGCTCTCGTGGAGGCGCTCAGGTCTCGCTACGGCTACGATCGCGTTGAACTCCTCGAGCGCGCCCAAACTGTCGAAGCGCTCGGTTCGGAACGCTTCGCCGGGGCGCTCCGGGATGGCGGCGGCGGCCATTTCGACCCGTATCGCTTCGCGCTGGGCCTCGCCCGGGCCGCCTCCGGGCAGGGCGCTGCGATCCACGAAAGGACGCCGGCGCTTTCGCTTGGCGAGGCTGGGGGCCCGGTGGTGCGGACCGCGCGCGGCGAGGTCCGCGCGGACCGCGTCATCGTGGCCACCGATGGCCGCTCCGGAGCGCTCGAGCAAATCACGCGGCGGCGCATGGTCGGCGTCAATTCCTTCGTGGTGATCACCGATCCGCTCGGGCCGGAAGGCGATTCGATCCTGCCCGGCGGCGAATCGGCCGCCGACAGCCGCTTCGTCGTGCGCTACTGGCGCAAGACCGCCGAGAACAGGCTGATCTTCGGCGGCGGCGAATCGAGCGCCGGCAGCGTTGCCGCCGACATCGGCTCCTTCGTCAGGCCGCATTTGCTGGAGATCTATCCTCAGC
>JACCSN010000397.1 GCA_013812985.1 Hyphomicrobiales bacterium
AGGCCGCGCCGGCGACGAGATGACGCCGGAGCAGGAGAATGAGGCACTGCTTCATCAGCGCTTCGGTAAGCGCCTGAGTGCCGACTCCTGGACGGGCGACCTCGGCCAGGAGCAGTTCAAAGGCGCCCCGGATCGCCTGCTCCGACGAGAGATCCTGGACAATTGGCCCGCGCAGGTGATCGAACAGCCCGAACGCGCCGGCATAGCTCGCCGAAATGGTGCCGCAGATCACGAGCAGGTCGCGGCTGCCGTCGCCCGCCGTAAACGTCACGAGGCCGTCATTGAGGATCTTGCAATGCTCGGCGGCCCGGCTTTCCCGCTCGACAGACCCGGTTTCCAGGCTTTGAGATTGGTGCGGCGGCACGATCATCATTGAGTGCCGGGCGAAGTCGACCGGCGGAGCATCGCCCACGCGCAGGGTTCCCGATCCGGCCAGCACATAATGAATGGTCACGGCGTCCATCGGGTCAAAGGTCAGCCGCCACCCCTGCATGATCTCGCAAAAGGCGAAGGCGTGCAGCCGCACGGCGAGCGTGATGAGCAACCTGTCCAGAGTGTCCGCGCGCATGTGCTTCCTGGTCGTTTGGCTTGGGGCCCGGCCTTGAGCGGTAAGGCTATCACCCCGTGATCCGGATCGTAGACACGATACCCACGCGTCTGTCGCATTTAAGTGAAGCGCCTGGGCGATAAGGCGCCCAACGCGGACCTGAACAGACGGGACGCAGCGTAAGGCGAAGGATCGGGCGAGCATGACGGCACTTTCTGTCCCTCCAGACTCTCGTCACGGCTTCGTTACCCGCGTGGATAAATCGGCACTTGCTCCGGTCCTCAGAGCACGCGAAACCCGATAGGTTGAGCGTTGCGAAGCCTCCTCGCTTGCTGCGAGGGCGATGGAGACCTTCAGTCGCCAACGCCCTCGCGGTGAGCCGCGCCAAGCGTGTCCAGCTGGTCCCGGTTCAGGCGATGCCGGGAACCGACTCCCAGCAGTCGGTTAACTTCGCTTGAATAGCAGTTGGGGGAGCTGGCGGATGCTTGACTGGCTGAAAGGCGGCGCGGCGCCGGAGCCGCGCGAGGGGATGCCCAGCCCGCGCCTGGGCGAAAGCGAGTTCAAGGAGCGCTTCCGCTCGCAGTTTCAGGACCCCGCCTTCGGGCCCTTGCAGGCCGAGCTGGACAAGGTCGCGGCGGCGGCTTGGGACGGCTATGCGAACTCCCGCAAGAGCCCCGCGACCCAGAAGGCCGGGCCGACCTATGCGCATCAGGACTATGATCTGGCGGTGGACTGGATCGCGGCGAAATCGGCGATCGAGGCGGCGCAGCGCCGAAATCGCGACCGGAGCGCGCCGGGTCGCATCCTCATCGTCAATGCCTCCTCACGATCGGAGCACACCTGCCCGGGCGAGATGTCGAAATCGTTTCGGCTCGCCGAGATCGCGCGCGAGATCTTCGACGCGGCCAGGCTGGAGGTGGAGGTGCTCGACCTGTCGCGCCTCGCCTCCGAATACGGCCGGCGCATCCATCCCTGCAAAGCCTGCTTCTCCACCGCCGCCCCGCTCTGCCATTGGCCCTGCTCCTGCTATCCGAACTATTCCCTCGGCCAGACTCAGGACTGGATGAACGACATCTATCCGATGTGGGTGGCCGCGCACGGCGTCATGATCGTGACGCCGGTGAACTGGTACCAGGTCTCCTCGCCGCTGAAGCTGATGATGGACCGCCTCGTCTGCGCCGACGGCGGCAATCCGGACCCGACGCGCACCCATGGCAAGGACGCCAAGCTCGCCAAGCAAATCGAGCTGCAAGGCTGGGACTACCCGCGGCATCTCGAAGGCCGGGTCTTCTCCGTCGTTGTGCATGGCGATGTCGAGGGCGCGGAGAACGTGCGCCGCTCCGTCTCCGACTGGCTCCGCTTCATGCATCTCATTCCGGCCGGGCCCAATGCGGAGCTCGACCGCTATATCGGCTACTGGAAGCCCTATGCCATGAGCCATGACGAGCTGGACGCGGACGAAGCCATACAGGAAGAAGTCCGCAATGCCGCCCGCACCTTGGCTGAAGCGGTCGAGGCGAAGCGCGCGGGCAAGCTTGTCGCCGCGGGCGAAGCCTTGTCGCCGCCGCGGCAGAAGTGAACGCTCTTCAGCCGGTTCTGATCGCCTGGCTTTCGCCCACGCTGCTGTCGCCAGAAGGCCGATCGCCGTTCTCCAGGCTCGCGGCCCCGCCGCGGGAGCGAAACTGCGACGGATCCATTCCGTAGAGCTTGCTGAAGGCGCGCGAGAAATAGCTGCGGCTGGAATAGCCGACCCGGCCGGCGATGACCTTGATCGGAAGCTCGGTCGTCGCAAGCAGGCGGGCCGCCTCGCGCAGCCTGAGCTCCTTCAGGAAGGCGA
>JACCSN010000827.1 GCA_013812985.1 Hyphomicrobiales bacterium
CTCAAGGACCACACTGTCACGGCCCTCTATGCGGGCCTACGCCCGGCGACCGAACACAAGGATTATTGTATCCAAGCGAACGGGGATGCGCGCTACATTACCGTCGGAGGCATCCGCTCCACCGGCCTAAGTGCGGCTCTAGGGATTGCCCGGCACGTCGCGGACCTCCTGGCGGAACAGGGCACGGGCTGGGCTCCGCTGAGCCGCCCGGCCTTGCCGCGCGTCCCGAACATCAGCGAGACCGGCCCGCGTGATTGGCAGCAGCCAGGCCATGACGGCATCGTCTGCCACTGCGAACTCGCCACGCGGCGCGAGGTGCTCGCCGCGCTTGAAGGACCGCTCGCCGCGCGAAGTCTCGGCGGGCTGAAGCGGCGTACGCGCGTGACGCTGGGCCGCTGTCAGGGTTTCTATTGCTCCGCGTCCTTAGCGGAACTGACGCGGGACAAGTTCGATCGGCCCATTGCCGAGCCCGTCCATGCCGCCTGACCTCCCGCCGCGGGCGGATGTGGTGATCGTCGGAGCGGGTCCCGCGGGGCTTGCCGCGGCCGCCGCGCTCCGCTCGGGGGGCGTCGGCTCGGTCCTGGTGCTCGACCGGGAGGCCGAGGCGGGCGGCATCCCCCGTCATTGCGGCCATTCCCCCTACGGAATGCGCGAGTTCCGCCGCGTGTTGCGCGGGCCTGCCTATGCAATCCGGCTTGCGGAGGAGGCGCGGAAGGCGGGCGCAGAGATCCTGACCGGCGTTACCGTCACGGCCCTGCACCCGGGCCCGCGGCTCGCCGTCGTCACTGATGCGGGTCCGGCCGAAATCACCGCCGACCAGGTGCTGCTCGCCACCGGCGCCCGCGAGGGCAGCCGGGCGGCGCGATTCCTCGGCGGGACGAAACCGGGCAGCATCGTATCGACCGGAGCGCTACAGGGCCTCGTCTATCTCGCCCAAATGCGGCCCTTTCGGCGCCCCGTCGTGCTGGGGACTGAACTCGTTTCGTTTTCCGCGCTCCTGACATGCCGACACGCTGGCATCCGGCCCGTGGCGATGGTCGAGCCCGGCGAACGCACTGTTGCGCGCTGGCCCGCTCCGCTGCTGCCGCGCCTCCTCGGTATGCCGCTTCTCTTGCGCTCGGAAATCGCAGCAATCGAAGGCCGCGACCGGGTGACGGCCGTCCTGATCAGGAGCGCGGAAGGCGAGCGGCGGATCGAGACGGACGGCGTGATCGTCACGGGGCTTTTCCGGCCCGAGGCAGCGCTTCTCCAGGCCAGCCACATCCGAGTGGACCCACGGACAGGCGGGCCCGAGGTCGATGAGTTTGGACGCTGCTCTGACCCGTCCTACTTCGCGGCCGGCAATCTTTTGCGCACGATCGAAACGGCGGGCTGGTGTTGGGCGGAGGGGCGCGCGGTGGCGCGCTCCATGCTGAGGGCGCGATCGCACGCGCTTCCGCAAGGACCGGGCGACCCGGTCGACGTGCAAGGCGATGCGTTGGCGTGGGTCATGCCCCAGCGGCTCGCGGCAGACCACGATAAGGACGCAGCGCTGGCAATGCTCCAGCTGCGGGCCGGGCGCGCCGCACGGGGGCGGCTGGCTCTCAGCGTCGGTGGAGAGGAAATCTTCAGCCGGGCTGTCAATCTCCTGCCGGAGCGCCGTCTGTCGGTGCCGCTTCCTTCCAATGTTTCAGCCGTTCGCGTGAGCTTCTCGGAGGCCGCCGATTGAGCGCGGTCCTGGCGATCGACCAAGGCACCACCAGCACCAGGGGCTTTGTCACGGCGCCCGGCGGGCGTCTCGTCCCTGTGTTCTCCCGGCGCCACAAGCAAATCCACCCCCGGTCCGGCTGGGTCGAGCACGACCCCGAGGAGCTCGTAGCCGACCTTCGTGCCTGCCTCGATGCCGCCGCGGCCCACGACATCGTGGCGGTGGGGCTCGACAACCAGGGCGAGAGCTGCCTCGGATGGGACGGGGCAACGGGAGAGGCGGTCAGCCCCGTCATCGTCTGGCAGGACGACCGCACGCTGCCGGAAACGGAACGGCTGAAAGGGGCGGGGATCGAGAGCCTGACTCTTTCGCGGGCCGGGCTGCCGCTGGACCCCTACTTCTCGGCCTCGAAACTTGCCTGGGTCCTGCGCCACGTCCCGAATGCGAGCTCACTCGCCCGCCGGGGGCGGCTGCGCCTTGGGACAACTGATGCGTATTTCCGCGACCGCCTGACGGGCCGGTTCGAGACGGATGTCACGACCGCATCGCGCACCTCGCTGATGAACCTCAGGACCTGCGAATGGGACGGGGAGCTTTGCGCCGCGTTCGGCGTCCCGCCGGAATGCCTTCCGCAGATCACGCCTTGCACCGGGGACCTCGGCGGACTGAAGATCGGCGCGAACCATGTGCCATTGACGGCCAGCCTCGTCGATCAGCAGGCTGCAACGTACGGGCACGGATGCCGCCTCCCCGGCGACGCCAAGATCACATTCGGCACCGGCGCCTTCGCCTTCGCGATCATCGGAGCGGAGCTGCCGGGCGAGTTGCACGGCTGCCTCCCGACCGTCGCTTGGGCCAGGGCCGGTGAGGCGCCCGTCTATGCTTTGGACGGCGGAGTGTACGCGGCCGGCTCGGCCGTGGATTGGGCGGGTCGTCTCGACCTGTTCGACAGCCTCCAAGATCTCGAGGAATTCGATGTG
Organism: Hyphomicrobiales bacterium; assembly: GCA_013812985.1. The sequence goes on from JACCSN010000827.1 coordinate 2,668, forward strand.
GAGCCTGCCATCGCGCGCGGACTGGCCTTTGTCCCCGCCCTGGTCGGGCTCGCATGCCCGCATTGGAACCGGCAAGCGCGGGGCGCCTGGCTAGGGATCAACCTCGGCACCACGAAGTGCGACCTTATGCAGGCCGTCCTTGAAGGAATCGCCTTCCGGATGGCTGAGGTGATCGAGGCGATGTCGGCGGTGGTGCCCATCAGCGCGCCAATTTCCATTGATGGTGGGCTGAGCGCCAATGCCCGGTTCTGCTCCACCCTTGCTGACGCGCTTCATCGGCCGCTGCGGATATCAGTTGATACCGAACTGACGGCTCTGGGAACCGCCATGCATGCTGCTGAGGCGGCAGGCCTGCAGATAAATATTGAGCGCAAGACGAGACTTGTCGCATCCGGCGGCAATTTTCATCCCATGCGGCAGAAGTTCAAGGCTGCATTGGCCGCTGTTGAGGAATACGGGAGGTCGTAACCTACGGATACCTTCTGCTCCGGGACAGACCAAACTCGCCCGGTGCTCCCGGTTCACGTTTAAGCCTGATCGAGGCGGGATGTCCGCTTCGTTTACGACTGCGCAAACCAGACCGGCGGCTTTCGGCCAACTCCGGTTACTAAGATGGGCCCTGCAGATCATGAACGGGTCAAATTGGTTCGCATGAGGTAATCTCGACGGCCGACATCGCCCGCAAACTCGGCCCAAGCCGGCCGGATCCTAAGTCTCTGGCTCCAAAAGGTGTCTCAGTTCCGTACTAAGTACCCGCAGTGCAGAGCTTTGGAGAATAGAGGGCGAATAGAGAGAACCAGATTGCCGATTCCGCGGCGCAGGTAGTCAACAACAATCACCGGATAACCCCGGGAATGCTGGGCTTTTCAGGGGTGCCTCAGCGCGGCGGAGAAAGTTGTGCTGAGGTGCATTGGCGGAGGGAGAGGAACCCGGATCCAACCTTCTCCGTGCGCCGGCGAAACCGGCAGGTGGCAGCAGATGAGAGTTCTGCACGTTGAAGACCTAGCCAGTCACGACGGCTCCGAGTCATGCGGCGGCATCCGTAAGGG
>JACCSN010000837.1 GCA_013812985.1 Hyphomicrobiales bacterium
GACCTGCTGGCCGCCTCGGCTTCCGAGGCTTCTCGCCGGCGAGGCCCGACCGGCGCCGGGCGCCGATGTTCAGCCGGGTTGCCGCGCCCCGCGGCGCCTGCGGGTCCGCGCGCGGGACGGACATCACCGCGTTGCGGGGGAATCCGCGCCGGTTGCCGCGATTCGACTGCTTGAAGCGAAGGACGCGGCTCGACCGGATCGTCCCTGCGGGGCGGATTGCCGTCCCTGCGCTGAGGCCGGCTGTCCTCCAGCTCGGATGCCGAAACGTAAGGGTCGGAATCCATTTCGGCGGGATCCATCTCGGCTCGCCGGCTATCCGGGGCGGGCTCCCTCCGTATCGGCTCCGGCATCGGCTCCGGGGTCATCTCCGGTTCCGGCCGCGGCGAATGGGTGGTCTGCGAACGCCGCTCGAACTCCCCGAGCTGCTCCTCGATGGAGCGCAAGAGGTCGTCGGCGTCGTCGGCGGGCAAGGGCGGCTTCGGCGGCTGGGCGGCCACCCGCGACGCGGGCGGAGCCGGGGAGCTGCGCGGGGCGAAGGACGATTCAAGCTCCTGAAGGAGCTCCGATTCGAGATCGGCCGAAGGGGCGTTCCGATCAATCGGCTCGTCGCGCCGCGGCTGTTGCGGGGGCCTTGACTTGTCCGCGCGGGCATAGAACCCGCTGTCCTCGCTGACGATGCGGGCAAGCTCCACCAGCGGATCTTCCTCCGATTCAAAATCCGGGCGCGCGGGGCTATGCGCGAAAGGTCGAACTTTCTTCGGATCGCTCTCAGCCATTCATCGGCCCTCAGTTAGCCGCCGCCGCCACGCCGGCGGATTCCTAATACATCTCCGCAGGCGCTTCGACACCAAGAACTTGCAGCCCCGCCTTCAGCACGGTTCCCACGGCGCTGACGAGCGCGAGCCGAGCGCGGCTGACCTCAATGTCTTCAGGCCTAATAAAGCGTAATTGCGGCAAGTCCTTGCCCCGGTTCCAATGCGCATGGAAGGCGCTCGCCAGATCGTGGAGATAAAACGCCACCCGGTGCGGCTCCCGGTTCCGCGCGGCGGCTTCCAGGATGCGCGGCCAATCGGCCATCGTCCTGACAAGCGCCCGCTCGCCTTCATCGGCGAGCCGCATCAGATTGCCGGCGGCGAGCGAGCTTGTTCCGAGGTCGAGGTCGGGAAGCTCCGCGCCGGCCTGCCGCCGGACCGAAGCGGTCCGGGCATGCGCGTACTGCACATAGAAGACCGGATTGTCCTTCGACTGCTCGGTGACCTTCTGGAAATCGAAGTCGAGCGGCGCGTCGGCCTTGCGGAACAGCATCATGAAGCGGACCGAGCCGCGGCCGACCTCGTCCACCACCTCGCGCAGGGTGACGAAGTCGCCCGAGCGTTTGGACATCTGCACCGGCTCGCCGCCGCGGTAGAGCCGGACGAGCTGTGTCAGCTCGATCTCAAGCGTGGCTTCACCGCCACTCATGGCGGCGACCGCGGCCTTCATTCGCTTCACGTAACCGCCGTGATCGGCGCCGAGCACGTCGATCATCGTCCGGAACCCGCGCAGATATTTGTCGTAGTGATAGGCGATGTCGGAGGCGAAGTAGGTGTAGCCGCCGTCCGATTTCATCAGGGGGCGGTCGACATCGTCGCCGAACTCCGCGGCGCGGAACAGCGTCTGCTCCCGGTCTTCCCAATCGTCCGGCAGCTGGCCCTTGGGCGGCGGCAGGACGCCCTGGTAGATGAGCCCCCTCCCCTCCAGCGCCGCGATGGCCTCGGCGACCCGGTTGACGCCGCCGGAGACGAGGGAGCGTTCGGAGAACACCACATCGTGGCTGACGCCGAGAAGCTCAAGGTCCTGGCGGATCATCGCCATCATGGCGGCGATCGCCCGCTCGCGCACCGGCGGCAACCATTCCGCCTCGGGCCGGCCGTGAAGTGCGTCGCCGAACTCCGCCTTCAGCGCCTCGCCGACCGGCTTCAGGTAGTCGCCGGGATAGAGCCCGCTCGGGATGTTGCCGATCGCGTCGCCGAGCGCCTCCAGGTAGCGCAGGTAGGCGGAGCGGGCGAGGGTGTCGACCTGCGAGCCGGCGTCGTTGATGTAATATTCGCGCGTGACGGCAAAACCGGTCGCGGCCAGGAGGTTGGCGATCGCATCGCCAACCACGGCCCCCCGGCAATGGCCGATATGCATCGGGCCGGTCGGGTTGGCGGAAACGTATTCGACGTTGACCTTCTCCCCCCGGCCGAGGTCGACGGCGCCGTAGCTGGTCCCGGCAGTGAGTATTTTGGCGAGCTCGGCCGCCCAGAACCGGTCCGAAAGCCGCAGATTCACAAAACCCGGCCCGGCGACCTGCACCGAGGCGACATCCGGATCGGCTTCCAAACGGGCGGCGATCCGCATCGCCAGCTCGCGCGGCTTCACCCCGAGCGGCTTGGCCAGGATCATTGCGGCATTCGTCGCCACGTCGCCATGGGCGGCGTCGCGCGGCGGCTCGGCGTTGATGCGGTCGAGGAGAGCGGGATCGACGTTTTGGCCCACGAGGTCGCGGACGACAGCCCTGATCCGCCCTTCGAAATCGGAGAAGATGTTCATCTTTGGTCCTGGCGCGCCGGCGATTACGCGGCGGCTCGTCAATTGGCGGGCCCGGGCGGGCCGTATCGCAGATCAGGAGCAGCGTCAAACAGCCGTCATGAAGGCCGCCAATACTCGGTGCAGCGGGTCATGCAGGGTCCTGTAGGGGCAGCGCCCGAATGCGGATGCGGGTTTCGTCGAAGACAACGATGCCCCCGCTCAGCAGAGCTTCCTGAATCGAAGCCAAATTCTTGAGGATCAATGCCAACTGCCTTGCAGGGCTCCGTCGGTTCCGCGGCGAAAGAGAATAACCGATGGCTTCTTGGCTGCAGTTAAGGCGAGCAAGGCGCCGAAATCGGTATCCGCCGACACGAGCACACGATCCTCGACCTCAGCCAGCTTGAAAATAGCCGCGTCCGCCGCGGACTGGAGACCCTGATCGCGCACATGCGCGGCGTCGTGGCCGTTCTCGCGCAGGCCTTCCGCCACAAGCGGAGAGAGTGCGTTATCGATCAAAAATCTCAAGGGAGACCGAGAGGCAATTCCCGTTCGCGAACTGCCTCGGCGGCATAGCGCAGAGCTTCCGATATGTCTTCGGGCTGCAAATCAGGATAGGCGGAGAGGATTTCACTTCTTCCCATTCCGTCGGCCACCATGCCCACGACGGTCGCAACCGGAATGCGCAAACCGCGAATGCACGGGACGCCTGCCATCTGCCCGAGATCAACCGAAATTCGCCTGAACCGCATGGGTTGGCTCCACAGCCCGGGCCTGAACTGAGCGCGCCCTAACGCAGATCGGGAGTGGCGTCAAACAGGCGTTCGTGCTCCGAAATCGCGTAGCGGTCGGTCATGCCGGCGATATAGTCGGCGACGCGGCGCGCGGTGCGGAACGCGTCGCCCGGGTCCAGATCGCGCCGCCAATCTTCCGGCATCAGTTCCGGCTTGGCTGTGAGGGCGTCGAACAGATCCGCCACAAGCGCCTCGGCCAGGCGCACTGGGCGCATGACGGCGTCGTGGCGATAGAGATTGTCGAACAGGAAGCGCTTCAATGCTCGGTCGGCCTCGCTCAGCCGCGAGGAGAAGCCTGCCAGCGGGGCGCCGGCAGCGCGCACATCGTCGGCGCTGCGCACATTGGCGGCATCGACGCGGCGAAGGGTTTCCGCCAGCACGTCGGCGATCATCCCGGCGATGACGCGGCGGATCAGCTCATGCATGGTCCGCGCCGCGTCCAAGCTGGAGAATTCGGCGCGGATGGCGGCGAGGATCTCAGCCGTCAACTGCTGGGCGTTCAGATCGTCGATCGAGAGCAGGCCGGCCCGCAGCCCGTCCTCCAGATCGTGGCAATCATAGGCGATATCGTCGGAGACGGCGGCGATTTGGGCTTCCAGGCTGGGGAAAGCGTGGAGCTCAAGGTCGGTTTGCTCGCCGAAAGCCCGGATCGCGTAAGGCAGCCCGCCGCCGTCATCGGCGCCCAGCGCGCGGCCGGCGCGGTCGGTCAGCGGGCCGTTGTGCTTGGCAAGCCCCTCCAGCGTTTCCCAGGTGAGGTTGAGACCATCGAAAAGCGGGTAGCGCCGCTCCAGCTCCGTGACGACGCGCAGGCTCTGGGCGTTGTGGTCGAAGCCTTCGTGCGGCCCCAGCGCCTGGTCGAGCGCCCGCTCGCCGGCATGGCCGAAGGGCGTGTGGCCGAGATCGTGGGCGAGCGCCAGCGCCTCGGCCAGATCCTCGTCGAGCCCGAGCGGGCGTGCGATGGAGCGGGCGATCTGCGCCACTTCCAGCGTATGCGTCAGGCGGGTGCGGAAATGATCGCCCTCGTG
>JACCSN010000847.1 GCA_013812985.1 Hyphomicrobiales bacterium
AACATTCCCATCACGATGAAGCTGGCCTGCATCAGGATCACTGTTTGCCAGGGCGTCAGCTCCCAGTTCTGGATGAAGATGTTCTCGATCGCCCGAACCGCGCCGATGCCGTCGAACACGGCCGAGAAGGCGAGAGCGGCGAGGATCAGCCACAGGAACATGCAGGAGATGGCCAGCGTCTTGCGCGCGGTTTCGCGGATCAGGCGGAAGCTTAGGCGGCGCTTGGCGGCCGCTGCGATGGTCGCCGCCGTCGCGCCCACGGCCGAGCTCTCCACCAGGCTGGTGTAGCCTAGGACGAAGAGGCCGGTCATCGCGAAGAAGATCAGGAACGGGATGATGCCGGCGCGCAGCAGCTTAAGCTTTTCGCGCATCGGCATGGCGAGTTCCGTCTCCGAGAGCTCGGGGGCCAGAGCGGGGTTCGCCTTTACCCGGGCATAGACGTAGACCCCGAATAAGGTCGCCATCAGCAGGCCGGGCCCCACGCCAGCCAGCCAGAGCTGGCTGACCGGCTCGCGGGCGATAACGCCATAGAGGACCATGACGACGGAGGGCGGGATCAGGATGCCCAGAGACGAGCCGCCCTGCACCACCCCGGAGATCAGCACCTTGTCGTAGCCGCGCCGGAGCATTTCGGGGAGCGCGATGGCCGAGCCGATGGCCATGCCGGCCACCGACAGGCCGTTCATGGCGGAGATGATGACCATCAGGAGGATCGTGCCGATCGCCAGGCCCCCGGCGACACGCCCGAACCAGACGTGCAGCATCCGATAAAGATCCTCGGCAATCCCCGACTCCGACAGGACGTACCCCATGTAGATGAACAGGGGCAGCGTCAGCATCGGGAACCAGTTGAAGAGCTTGAACGTGGCGTTGAAGGGCATTTCGACGCCGCCCTGCCCATAAAGCAGCAGCGCCGCCCCCGCCGCCACGAAACCTACCGCGGCGAAGACTCGTTGCCCCGTCAGCATCAGCGCCAGCATCGACGCGAACATCAGGAATGCGATGAGTTCGTAGCTCATGCGCGCGGCGCCGGCCCGACGGGGGCGCCCTCGGGCGGCTCGCCCCGCAGCGCCGTCCAATGCTTGAAAGCCAGAGAGACCGTCTGCAGCAGCATGAGAACGATGCAGCCGACCATGAGGCTCTTGATGGGAATCATCGACGGGTTCCAGATGGAGAACCGCCGCTCATTCGTCGCGATCGCGTATTGGAGGCTCGAGATGGAACCGATCAGCATCACCACCAGATAGAAACCGAGGCAGGCGATCGTGACGAGGTCCATCCGGCTACGGCCGCGCGGGGTCAGGTGCGAATAGACCAGGTCCATGCGGACATGGTCGTTGTCCTTGAGCGTTAGCGCCCCGCCGAGGAAGAAGTATGCGGCGAGCGTGAACTGCGCGAGCTCCACGCACCAGTGAAGTGGGATGTGGATCACGTTGCGCATCACCGCATCGAGGAGCAGCACGCCCACCATCAGGAAGATCAGCGACGCCGCGAGCCAACCAACCAAATCGGCCAATCGATCGGCCCACCGGATATACGCCTGGACCAACCTCCGCATCCCGCCTGCGCTCCCTCCGTTCCCCCGATTGAAAGCCACTATCCACGTTTGTTGACGTTTGTCATGGAAAACGGGCATTGGGTCTCGTCGCGATGACCAAAGGTCGTCTGAGGGTCGGCCTAAGGAGAATTTCGATGCCGCAATCGGGCAGCGAAGGGCGGGCCAAGTGCTTCGATGTGGTGATCATCGGTGCCGGGGTGGTCGGCTGCGCCGTCGCGAGGCGCCTCGCACTCGACGGAGCGAGAGTCATCGTTCTCGAGAAGGCGAGCGACATCCTCGACGGCGCGTCGAAGGGAAACAGCGCCATTCTGCACACCGGCTTCGATGCCCCGCCGGGCTCGCTCGAACAGGCGTGCCTGGCAGCCGGTTATGCCGAGTACCTCGAAATCCACGACTCACTCGGGCTGCCGCTGATCCGTTCCGGCGCGCTGGTCATCGCCTGGACCGACGAGCAGGCGGAGACCTTGCCCTCGCTGATGGAGCGCGCGCGGGCGAACGGCGTGACCGACGTGGAGCCGCTGTCCCGAGGCGAGGCGCTTGCGATGGAGCCGAACCTCTCGCCCACATTGCACGCCGCATTTCGCGTGCCTGGCGAATACCTGATCGATCCGTGGTCGGCGCCCTACGCCTATCTTCTCCAAGCCATCGAGAACGGAGCGGAACTGCAACGCTCCTGCGAGGTCCTGTCCGGCCGCTTCGACGGGGAGCTCTGGCGGTTGGAAACCACGCAAGAGGACGTGTGCGGGCGGTGGGCAATCAACGCTGCGGGCCTTTACGGCGACGTCGTCGACCAAAGGCTCATCGCCCGAAGCGACTTCCAGATCCGGCCCCGCAAGGGGCAGTTCGTCGTTTACGACAAGCCGGCATTCGCGCTGGCGAGCCATATCCTCCTGCCGGTGCCCACGCCTATCACCAAGGGTGTCGTGATCTGCCGCACCGCATTCGGCAATCTTCTCGCCGGTCCCACGGCTGAAGACCAGGAAGCACGGGACGAAGCGACACTGGTCCCGGAGGCACTGGTGGGGCTCCGCACAAGGGCGGAAGAAATTCTGCCCGCCCTCAAGGACCACACTGTCACGGCCCTCTATGCGGGCCTACGCCCGGCGACCGAACACAAGGATTATTGTATCCAAGCGAACGGGG
>JACCSN010000879.1 GCA_013812985.1 Hyphomicrobiales bacterium
GAAGAGCGGATATCCGTGCCGCGGCCAGGAGAGGCCACGCCGGATCCGGTCAACTAGGCAGCTCGTTGCCGATTGCCCTCGCCAGCACGAAAAGCCGCTGCTCAACCAATGTTGGAACCTCGCACACGAAGCTAAGCGAGGCCCGGCGCTCGTTGAAGATGCGGGTTTCCCATACGAGCTGATTCTGCAGCTCCGCCGCCTGAAGGTCGGACGACGCAGCCGCCGGATCACTGGCCCGCGCCATGTCTACGCGAATCCGGTCGGCCATCTCCTTCTGCTTGCGGCCGTAACGCTCGATGCCGACGATCACCTCACCGCGTTCGCGGTCGAGCGTCTGAAACACGCCGGCGAAAAGGAGCGTCAGCTTTTCGGCTTTGACATCCGGCGCCAGCCCATGTGCGAAGCTGGCGATCGCAGCGGTTGCGTCTTCGAGCGGCATGCGACGTGCGACCAGCTGCTCGACGAGCAGCGCGACCTGCGCGTCGTCCCTCCAGCGCGTGAGGGCGTCCTCGACCGGCGGACCCGTCCAAACCGCCACAACCGAAAGCTCCGGGACCTTCCGCTGGATGCATGGCCAATCCGGATCGGCTCGGCCTTGGAGGGCCCCGGGGCGAACTGAGCTCGACGCTGTCGTCGGCAGAAGGACAGCCGCGACCAGCGCAATCGCGAAAAGGCGTTCCGTCGCGCTCACTCTCTTCATTTCACGTTGAACGTCGCAGACTGGGTATCGCTGGTAGTTCCGGGAATGCGCAGGGTGAAAGTGCCCGGCCGGATCGTTACAAAGGTGATCTCCGCCTCTCCGGCCGCGTCGAACTCCAGCGAATCGACGCCCAGCGGTCGAATCTCGATATCGTTGATGACGATCTCATTGACCCAGACATTGCGGAAGAAGTCTGGGCCGTGCACCGCCAGCTCGGCGCTGCCATCCGCCCGGATCGTGAGGCTGTATTGCTTGCCGGATTCGAGCTCGATCGGTCCTTCGGAGAGCGGCTGGCCGGAAGCGAGCGTCAGCGGCCCGACGTCGATGGGCCGGGTGAGCAGACCCGACTGGGCCTGGGCCGCTCCGGGCGCGAAGCTACCGAGCAGCACTATCACTCCAAGCAGAGGGCGGTATGTTCTAGGCGTGGCCATCGCCTTCTCCCTTTATTGTTCAACGATACTCAACGATACTCAACGATCGAACCGTCGGGTCGGGGGCGATCATTGAGGCTGGGCGACCACCCCCCAGGGCAGCCGCCCGACCTGGACCGACTTTGTGACCTCCCGTTCGGCCACGTCGATGACGGATACGTCGTTGGAGACGCCATTGGTCGCGAAGATCAGCGATTCGTCCGGCGAGAAGCCGAGCTGCCATACGCGCTGGCCCACCAGCAGGTAGTCCTCCACCTCGTAGGTTTCGGCGTTCACCACTGCCACCCGATTCGCCGGGCCGAGCGCCACGAAAGCGGTCTTGCCGTCCTCGGTGATGCGCACGCCCACCGGCTGAATTGCCTCCGGCCGCAGCCCTGCGACCTCGAACGTGATCTTATGCTTGATCTCGTGTGTCGCCGTGTCGATCACGCTGACGGTGCCGCCGATCTCCGCTGAGACCCAGACTTCCGAGCCGTCCTTCTTGAATTCGGCGAAGCGCGGCCTGGAATCGACAAGCACATTGTGCGTGATCTGGTGCGTGGTGGTATCAATGAAATGAGCCATACTCGTCGTCTCCGACGTGTTCACCATTACTTTGCCATCCGGCGATATTCCCATTCCTTCCGGTTCCACCCCGACCGGCACCTCAGCCACCAGAGACCTGTCCGAAACCCTGACCACGGTGACGAGGTTGTCGTCCTCATTGGCAATGTAAAGCAGGTCGCCGTCGGGGTGCAGGACGAAGAGCTCCGGATCGGGCCCTGACGGCAGGGTCCCGACGATCTCATAGGTCGTCGCGTCGATAATTTGCACTGTATCGTCGTCACTGGCGCAGAGCAGAACGAACCTGCCGTCATTGGTGATGGCGATGCCGCGCGGCCGCTGGCCTACCGGCACCGTCTCGATGACCTCCAACGTCTCCGAATCGATCACCGAGATCGTATTGTCGCCTTCGTTCGAAACGAAAATTTTGTAGGCCGAGGCTGGCCCCGGAAAGCCGAGCGCCGTGCCGAGGAGCAAGGTCAACGCCAATCGCTTCATCACTCTGTCTCCTAAGGATATCATCGCATGCCTGCGTAGTCCCCGCCACCTAAAGGCTGCACTTGGTTTCGGGCCGATCGTATCC
>JACCSN010000413.1 GCA_013812985.1 Hyphomicrobiales bacterium
GCGCCGCCCCTGGCGTCGCCAAGGCGAGGGACAGGCGTCCCCCCTCCAACGCCGGGCCGATCACCAGCGGCGACAGGCCGGCGAAGGCGGCGAGCCAATAGACAGCGACGGCAACGGCCAGTCTCTCCGGGTCATCGGTGGCCGGATAGACGAGCTCCAGCCAGGCGAAACCTAAAAAGAGCAGAATTGCTGGCCAATAGCCGAGCCAAGGTGGATAGGCGAGCATCCGGGAGCGGCTGAGCCTCCCCCCGCCGAGGCGGTCCAGCAGCGTGTAGGCGCCGATCCAGGGATTGATCAGCGCCCACAGATTGCCGAAAACCGCATGCAGCAGTGTGATGGCCACCCACCAGACCGTCCAGACCATCAGCGGCAGCGGATTGGCGAGCGGATCCCGGCTGCCGAACAGGCCGGCGGCGATCAACAGGCAGAGCAACAGGAAGGCGGCGAGGCTCGTCGGCGCGGGGCTGATCGCGGGCATGGTCCCAAGCGGCCATCGCGCCCGCGCCAGCCGGTCTACGATCCTCGGCGGAACGAAGCAGAGCAGCAGGAAGGAGGCCGCCACCGCGGCCGCGCCGCCAAACAGATAATAGCCGGTCGGCAGAAGGAGGACGAAGCCCCGCTCGGCGCCGTGCGCCTCGGCCGGCGTGATGTGCGCCACCGCCGCGCTTGCCAGGATGACGACGGCCCAGATCTTGGAGCCACGGCATGCAGCCACGCGGTCGCGCGGCGTCCGGGACCGCCGTCTCAGTCTCCGACCCCCACATAGCGGCGCAGCAGCGACGGGTCCTCGCGCAGCTCGGCGACGGACATGACGGCGCGGAGCCGCCCGGTTTCCAGGAAGGCGACGCGGTCCGCCACCGGCAGCACGGCGTCGACCCGCTGCTCGACCAGGATTGTCGCCACCCCCTCGCCCTTCAGCGCGATCACGCTGTCGCGGATTTTTGCAATCATTGAAGGCATCAGCCCCTCGGTCGGCTCGTCGAGCAGCATGATTCTCGGCTCGATGCAGAGCGCCCGCGCCATGGCGAGCATCTGCTGCTCGCCCCCCGACAGGGTTCCGGCGCGCTGGCGCAGCCGCTCGCGCAGCACCGGGAACAGGCCCAGCACGCGTTCGAGCGTCTCCTCGCCGGTGCGCCTCGTCATCAGGCCGATCTCGAGGTTCTCGCGGGCGGTCAGTTCGGCGAACAGCCGGCGGCCCTGCGGGACATAGGCGACGCCCTGCCTCGGCACCTCATGGGCCGGCAGGGCGGTAAGATCGATGTCACCCAGCATGATCGCGCCCGAACGCGGCCGCAAAAGCCCCATGACGGCTTTGAGCGTCGTCGTCTTTCCCGCGCCGTTGCGCCCCAGCAGGCAGAGCACCTCCCCCGCGGCAACCTGCAGCGACAGCCCGCGCAAGGCCTGGACCTTGCCGTAGAAGCAATCGACATCGCGGAGCTCCAGCATCACCCGCCCAGATAGGCCCGCTGCACGGCTTCATCCGCCCTGACCGCCTCTGGCGAGCCCTCCGCCAGGATTTTGCCCGCGTTCATGACCGTGATCTTCCCGGCGAGCGCCATCACGACGGCCATGTTGTGTTCGATCAGGAGCACGGTCGTCTCGGCGGCGATGGCGCGGATCAGATCACAGAAGCCGGCGATCTCCGAATCCGACAGGCCCTGCGTCGGCTCGTCCAGGATCAGCAGCTTCGGCGCCAGCGCCAGGCCCATGGCGACCTCCAGGAGCCGCTGATGCCCGTAAGCGAGGTCGCCGGCCCTTACGTTGCGCCGGTCGGCGAGGCCGACGCGCTCCAGAGCTTCGCCGGTCCGACGCGCCACATCGACAACAGCGACCGCACCCCGGAATCTCTTCCCGATGGAGCTTTGGGCGGCAAGCGCGATGTTATCGAAGGCGGACAAGTTCCCGTAGACGCTGGTGATCTGAAATGTGTAGGCAATTCCCCGGTTTACGCGCTCATGCGCGGGCAGATTCGTGATATCCGCTCCCTCGAACACGATGCGCCCGCCGATAGGCCGCACCCGGCCGCAGATCAGGCTGACGAAGGTCGTCTTGCCGGCGCCGTTGGGGCCGATGATGGCGCGGATCTCGCCTTGCTCCAGCGCGAAGTCGACATTGTCAACCGCGCGAAGGCCGCCGAAATCGCGGCGAAGCCCAGCGGTGGCGAGAAGCGTCACGGCAGCCACGGCAGCCATTTTTGGCGCAATGTCCCGAGGAGCCCTTTGGGGAAGAACAGGACAAGCAGGACAAGCGCGATGCCGACGACAAGCAGATAGGCCGAGGTGTAGCCGCTGGAGACGTCGCCGAGGTAGAACATGATCAGCGTCCCGAAGAACGGCCCGGCAACCGTTCCGGCGCCTCCCATCAGCGTCCACAAGAGCGGCAGGATGGAATATTGGATGGAGGCGAAGGTCGAGCCGACATAGCCGAAGAGGAGACCGTAGGCCGCCCCGGCGGCCGCGGCGATCGCGCCGGACAGGACCAGCGCGAGGAGCTTGTAGC
>JACCSN010000924.1 GCA_013812985.1 Hyphomicrobiales bacterium
GGTCGGCAACGTTGCGGTGGTGGGCGTCATGCTTGGTCTCCCCGGGTCGTGAGAGCACATGCGCTCCGATCGGAGAAGACATCAACCTATCCTCACGAACTCTCCGGCGGCATGCGCCAGCGCGTGATGATCGCCATGGCGCTGGCCGGGCAGCCGAAGCTTCTGATCGCCGACGAGCCGACGACCGCGCTCGACGTGACCATTCAGGCGCAGATCCTCGAATTGCTGCGCGATCTGCAGCGCGAAATGGCGCTGTCAATGATCCTGATCACGCATGACCTTGGCGTGATTGCCGAACTGGCGAGCCGCGTGGTGGTCCTTTATGGCAGCCAGATAATGGAGACCGCTTCGGCGACGGCGATCTTCGACGCGGCGCGGCATCCTTACACGCAGGCGCTACTTTCCTCAGCACCGAGCACCGATACACGACACGGCAGGCTCACGGCCATCACCGGCTCCATCCCGACGGTCGGGACGAGGCTGCCGGGCTGCCGCTTTTCGCCTCGATGCCCCTATCGAGAGCTGACCTGCGACGCCGGGCGGGTGCCGCTTGCTTCGGTGAACCCGGAGCATCGCGTCGCCTGCCTGAAGCCGTTCGGCTTTGTTCGTGCGGACCGGACCGAGGAGGCGCCTGCATGAACTCCGACGGAGAGATCCTCGTCGAAGCGCGTCGACTGCAAAAGCACTACCGCGTTTCGGGCCGCCGCACCGGAAGCCAGATGCGCGCCGTCGACGGCGTCGATATTGCGATCCGCAAAGGCGAGACGCTCGGGCTCGTCGGCGAATCCGGTTGCGGAAAATCGACGCTCGGTCGGCTTCTGATCCGGCTCATCGAGCCGACCTCCGGATTGGTTCTCTATCAGGACGACGACCTGACGGCGCTCGGCCGGCGCGAACTCCGGACCCGCCGCCGTGACCTGCAGATGATCTTCCAAGATCCATATGGTTCACTCAATCCGCGAAAGACGGCCGGGTCCACCATCCGTGAAGCTTTTGTGATCCATGGTCTCGGAAACCGGGCCGAGCGCGTCAAATGGACGGCGCGCATGCTCGATCTGGTCGGGCTGCCGCAAGAGGCCGCAAACCGCTATCCACACGAATTTTCCGGCGGGCAGCGACAGCGGATCGGGATCGCGCGTGCCCTCGCACTCCGGCCGAAGTTCGTGGTCTCCGACGAATCGGTGTCCGCCCTGGACGTCTCGGTGCAGTCGCAAATCATCAATCTGATGCAGGATCTGCAGGCCGAGTTCGGCCTCACCTACCTGTTCATTTCGCACAATCTTGCCGTCGTGCGGCACATCTCGACGCGGATCGCTGTCATGTATCTTGGCCGCATCGTCGAGATCGGCGGGGCCGACGCGTTGTTTTCCAACCCGGTTCATCCTTATACGCGCGCTTTGCTGGCTTCCACCCCGACGGCGCATCCGCGCCATGCGAAAAAACGCGAGCTTCTGAAGGGTGACCCGCCAAGTCCTCTCGCGCTGCCGAAGGGCTGCCGGTTCGCGCCGCGCTGCCAGTATGCCGAGCCGCGCTGCGCCGGAACGGATCCAGCCCTTCGTGAAGTCTCACCCGGGCGGTCGGCCGCCTGCATCCGGGCCGAGGATCGGACGCTGCCTTCCTGGGTCCAAGAAATACATGCTCCTCGGGCGTGATCCGCTGCCGACAAAAGTTGATCTGCCCGCCCGTTTCATCAGTCATCGCATGAGAGCGAGTTCCGCCATGAGTTCTAGCCCCGCCGTTCTGCAGCAGCCCGTATCGAAAACGGCGGGCATGGAGGCCGTTCGAATCCGCGCCATCGCTGTCGTCCCGCTATCCGGGGACAGCCCGAAGGGCGGTTGGTCCTTTGAAATCGTGCCGGAGGATTCGATCCACGCTCTGATCGCCGTGCACACCGATGCCGGAATAACGGGCTACGGCAGCGTCTTCACCGATGGACGGCTGGTGCAAGCCGCCGTGAAGGTGCTCGAGCCGCTCTGGCGCGACGAGAATGCGCTCGAACCAGAGCGCGTCACCGAAAAGCTCAACCAGAACACGTTCTGGATGGGCCGCGGTGGTTCGCTGACGCACGCGATTAGCGGCATCGACATCGCGCTGTGGGACATTCTCGGCAAGGCGCTTGGGCAGCCGGTCGGAAGGCTCCTCGGCGGCATTTACCGTACTAAGGTGCTGCCGTATTGCTCTCTCCTTATGGAGGAGCCCGACCGCATGCGCGAGGTCGTGGCGGAGTACCGCGCCCGCGGCTTTCGCGCCTTCAAGATCGGCTGGGGGCCGTTCGGGCGGCGCGACGACCTCCAGCTCGACGAGGCGATCGTCGGCGCCGCACGCGCTGCGGCCGGAGAAGGAAACAAGCTCTTCGTCGATGCCGGCGCGAGCGACGCTCATTGGCCGAACGGGCTGAAATGGGCAATCCGCACGGCCGACATGCTCAAAGCCTATAGCGTGGACTGGTTCGAGGAGGCGCTGCGACCCGATGCGATCGACGATTTCTGCGTATTGCGGCGCCAGAGCCCGGTCCCGATAGCCGGCGGCGAGGTGCTGACGCGGCGCCAAGCCTTCCTTCCCTGGTTTACGCGTGGCGCGCTCGATATCGTCCAGCCGGACGTAACGAAGATGGGCGGCATCAGCGAACAACGCCGCGTCGCCTGGATGGCCGATGATTTCGGCGTGCGTTATGTCGGCCATGGCTGGAACACCGCGCTCGGCCTCGCAGCCGACCTGCAGCTCGCGGCCGCGCTCCCGCTCGTCGATTACGTCGAGTTCATCGGCGGCAGCGCCTACCTGGACGGAATTACCATCGATCCCTTCACGCTCGACGACGATGGCTATCTCGTCATCCCGAGCGCGCCGGGTCTCGGCGTCGAGCTCGATGTCGAGAAGATCCGGCGCTACAGCAGCGATCCCTCCGGTCTCGTCGGCTGAACGCTTGCGGGCGGTATTTTTGGACTACGCGGGCTGCGGCCAACGGGAGCACAATTGTGGCACGGATTCTGATCGCCGAATGCATCCAGGAGATATCCTCCTTCAATCCCAAACCGTCCGCCTATGCAAACTTCCGCATCCAAAGAGGGGATGAAGTGCTGATGCAGCGCGGTGAGGAATCGGCGATCGGCGGCGCCCTGAAGATCTTCGCTGAACGGCCGGAAATCAAAATCATTCCGGCATATAGCGCCGAAGCCGAAAGCGCCGGTCTCCTTTCGGCGGAGGGCTGGCAGCACCTCGCGACGGAGTTCCTCGACAGCGTGGCGGCTCGGATTGATGAAGCCGACGCCATTTATGTCTCGATGCACGGCGCCATGGCGGCGGATGGCGAACTCGACCCGGAAGGCTTTTTGCTGGAGCGCATCAGGGACCTTGCCGGACCCACGAAGCCGCTCGTCATTTCGCTCGACCTGCATGGCATTCTCACCGACCGCATGCTGCGCCCGATCGAGGGCGTCGTCATGTACCACACCTACCCACATGTTGACATGAAGGACACCGGCCAGCGCGCCGCCCGGCTCCTCCTTGACATCATCGATCGCCGCCTTCGACCAACCATCGTGCGGGTGACGATCCCGGCGCTCGTCCGCGGCGACGAATTGATCACGCGAACAGGCTGCTATGGCGACCTTATCCGCGAGGTCCGGCGGTTGGAGGGCGACGGTACGATTCTCGCCGGCGGCATCATGATCGGCAATCCGTTCACCGACGTACCGGAGCTCGGCAGTCAGATCGTGCTCGTCGCCGCCGGCGATGCCGAGCAGGCGACGGACGAAGCGGCCCGCATCGCTCGCGAGTTCTGGTCGGTGCGCCATCGCATGCAGGGCAAGCTTATCTCCGTCGAGCGGGCCGTCCTTCAAGCAAGATCCATGGCCGGCCCGGTGGCCTTCACGGACGCGGCCGACGCGCCCTCCTCCGGGGCGAGCGGCGATTCGAACGCCATCATCCGGGTGCTCCGCGAGTCAGGTTACAGCAAGCGCGTGCTTGCCCAGATTCTCGATCCAGCAGCCGCCAAGGCGGCGCACGAGGCCGGGGTCGGAGCGGAAATCAAAGTGCGGCTTGGCGGTTCGGTGGATCGGCGTTTCACCCCGATGGAAATCACCGCGACGGTTGAGACGCTGACGCGCGGCGTTGGCCGCTACGAGACATGGCCCGGCGTCTACAATGCCGGACTGACGGCGGTCCTCGCATTCGACAATTTCACGCTCGTCGTGATCAGCCGGCCCGTGGCGCTTGTCGATCGCTCGCTCTACTACGCGAGTGGCATCGATCCTGAGAAATTCGACCTGATCGTTATAAAGAGTCCGCACTGCGAGTATCGGATGTTCGACGCTTGGGTCGAAAAGAATTTCAATGTTGATGCACCCGGGGCGACGTCGGCCAATCTCAAGAGCCTCGGCCATTCGATATGCCAGCGGCCGGTTTATCCATTGGATGAGAACGTGAGCTTCGAGCCGAAGCCGGTCCGCTATGTAAGCCGCCTGCACGCGCAGTCCTGACCCTCGCGCGCGGTCGCGCCGGCCGGCCGTCTTCGCGCCTACCTCGCCGAGGCTCGCAAAGCGCCGAGTTCGGCCTTGAACATCGGAGTGAATTACGTGCGGATCGTCCAAGACCTGCCGCGAAAAGTTTGCGAGATCGAGAATGTCTGGATCCTGCTTCGGGACGGAACGCGGCTCGCGGCGCGCGTCTGGATGCCGGAAGACGCCGAGCGGGAACCCGTGCCCGCCATCCTGGAATACATTCCCTACCGCAAACGCGATTTCACCACCGCTCGCGACGAGCCGATGCACCGCTACTTCGCCGGCCACGGTTATGCGGCAGTCCGAGTCGACATGCGAGGTTCAGGTGATTCCGACGGCATCCTGCTCGACGAATACCTCCCGCAGGAGCTGGACGACGGCTGCGAGGTGATCGCCTGGCTTGCCCGTCAGCCCTGGTGCAACGGCGCCGTAGGCATGATGGGCAATTCCTGGGGCGGCTTTAATGCGCTGCAAGTCGCGGCGCTGAGGCCTGAATCCCTCAAGGCCCTCATCACCTCCTGCTCAACCGACGACCGCTACGCCGACGACATGCATTATATGGGTGGGTGCCTCCTCAACGATAATCTGGACTGGGGGTCGACTTTCTTCGCGCTCCTGCCGCGCGCTCCGGACCCGCTGATTATCGGCGAGAGATGGCGTCAAATATGGCTTGAGCGGCTTGCAGGAGTGGAAGAGCCGGTTTCCAGATGGCTCAGCCACCAACGGCGCGACGCTTTCTGGAAGCACGGCTCCGTCTGCGAGGATTACGGCGCGATCGCCTGCCCGGTGCTCGCGG
>JACCSN010000930.1 GCA_013812985.1 Hyphomicrobiales bacterium
GACCACGGCGACGCGTTTTCCCGTCCGTTGCGCCGGCGGTTCCGGCACCACCCAGCCCTCGGAAAAGCCGCGGTCGGCGATCGCCGCCTCGATGGTCTTGATGGTGACCGGCGAATCCAGCAGGTTGAGCGTGCAGGCCTCCTCGCAGGGCGCCGGGCAGATGCGGCCGGTGAATTCCGGAAAGTTGTTGGTCGAGTGCAGGTTGGCGAGCGCCTCGCGCCAGTCGTCGTTGTAGACGAGATCGTTCCAGTCGGGGATCTGATTGTTGACCGGGCAGGCCGTATGGCAGAACGGGATGCCGCACTCCATGCAGCGCGCCGCCTGCTTCTTCGTGCCGTCCTCGCCGAGCGGGATGACGAACTCGCGAAAATGCCGAACGCGATCCGCCGCCGGCTCGTAACGCCGGTCGCTGCGGTCGATCTCGAGGAAGCCCGTGACTTTGCCCATTGCACTTTCTTTCGCGCCAAGCCGAGTTACTGCCGCAGCCAGTTTTCGATTACCAGCCCCGGCACGCGGGAAAACTCCCGGACATTGTCGGTCACCAGAGTGCTCTCCGTCCCAAGCGCATGGCCAGCTATGAGGCAATCCTTTGCGCCAATCGGGGTGCCCCGCCGCTCAAGATGAACGCGCAATTCGGCATAGAGGCGATCCGAGGGTGCCGCAAAATCGACGACTCCGACACGTTTCAGAGCGCCGTTCACAAGACTCGCGAGCCGACTTGATCCTCTCTTCACCACACCGAAACGAAGCTCGGCGGCTACGATGATGCTCGTGAAGACGTTGTCTTCTCCGACTTGGCGAATGCCGGCCTCCGCCGCTCCTTTGGGATGTTTGATGAGATCGGAGATAATGTTTGTGTCGAGAAGAAACCGCACCTCATAAGTTCACGGGTTCAGGCGGTGGATCGTCAATCTCCGGGAAATCCTCGTCCCACGGCTGGATCGTCTTCAACCACTCAAGGAGCGAGTGCGGCTCTGTCGCGTCTGTGATTTGCACTTCCGCCTTGTTTAGGAGCTTCTGCTGGCCCACTTGTTGCCCCATAAAGCTTGGGTATCTGCGGACGCTAGCCAAGGCGTCAGCCGCGAATGCTGGCGCTGCGAAGATATCCTCACGGCTCAGATGTGGATACGAGTCCAGGATCGTCTCGACCGAATGTCCTCCGCCGAGCATCCTTAGAATGAGCTCGACCGGGATGCGTGTCCCCTTGATGACCGGCTTACCGACCATCACTTCGGGATTCTGCGAAATCCGCGGGTGTTCCATGCGGCTCTCCTTCGTGTTAAAAGTCTTCTACGGCTGCCCAGACTCCGTCGCTCGTAATTCAGTCGCGGTAATCGTATGCGCGTCAACCTTGCTCAGACTTGCTAACGATAACGCACTTGTTAGAGTTTCCCTCCGTAAGCCTCGTGTCTCACTCAACAGCCCACAGTCTAAACCCACCTATCCTTGCACAATCCGGGATTTCAGTGAGTCGTGCCGCCTCCTCATAGCTCAAAGCGCACCCGTCCTCCTCAGCAACAATATATGCCAAGCCTTGAATTGTAGGTGAATCGCAGGTGGTTCTATCTCCGAAGTCGCAAATTGCGTTCCGCCCGACAGCTTGTCCCAACGGCTTACCGAAGGAATTGCCATGGAGATCTGTGGCGTTCGCATCCTCAGACGAGATTCCGGTCACTGTTGTCGCGCTTTCATCATAATCGATTTCAAATGAGCCATACGGGCCGCCTACAAAGGCACAGACCAAACAATCTTCACCTCTCGTCACCTGAACATTATAACCTGAGAACCGAATGCGTAATTCAGACGCGGGCAGACGTTCCGAAAGCCGCACCTTCTCGCCGTTGTGTCCGATAACGATCTGATCGCCGCTGAAAACAATCCTATTTTCTTCCTGGGCAGAGGTTGTCTTTTCAAGAACCTCCCACGCATGAAGTATAAAGTCGGTTCCG
Source organism: Hyphomicrobiales bacterium (assembly GCA_013812985.1). Next base: position 1,950 of record JACCSN010000930.1, read on the forward strand.
CCCCGCGTGGTCAGGCGAAGCTCGCGGCCATATGCGTCCTTATACCCGAAAGCGCAAAAACCCATCCCCGTCCCAGAGCAGCTCGCAAGCTCGGGAAAGCCAAACTCGTTCCGAATTTCTTGATCTGAAGGGCTGTCGTTAGCGTCCGGGAGCACATAGAGCGCCTGCCACCCCGCCTCCAATAGATACCTCCGAGCGTCACGGTAAAGCATGTCCTGGCGTAGCTCGCCGAGCTCAGGCGCGGGGACGGCAGACGGCGCCGGAGAAGCCCCGACCATCGCCTCGGCAGCCTCAGACTCCTGCTCCTGTTGAGCAATTCGTGATGCCAATTGGGTGCATTGGTCGAGAAGCTCGACTGCCCTGCTCGAGCCGGTCAGATCAAACTGGACCGAGGTTCCCTCGAACGTCATCTTGAGAATTCTGCTGCCCTTAAACGCAGCCCTCAACAATCCGTTTGCCTCCGAACGAAGAAGAATTATGCCGGCTTTGGGCACAAAGCCGTTGAGTGGAACTGGCGGATCATTGTCGAAGCTTATTGCTCCTCGGATCTCCATTTTCGGATCAAGCTGCCAGCTCTTACGGTAAACTCCCAGCAGGAAGCTTCCATCAGAATCGGTTTGAACAATGAAATGAGCGTCCTCCTGGATGCTTTTACTCATCCGGCAACCTTGCACACCCTCATCGATCGGAATTTGAAACCCTTCCCAACCGCGATAGGTGAATTCCGCTGCGGAGGATGGCGTCACCGAACTCGCGACCGTCCCTAAACAAAGCGCCGTGGCGATCAGCCCTCGCGACTTGAATCCGTATTCGCACGCCCGACCGAAAAGTGATGCCCACTCACGAAGGAAAGTCATCAAAGATGCCCACGTCTTCAGGTGGCAAATCTTCGATCTTGGGAAGGGTGTCGTCAAGCGGCTCTAAGGCACTACTTCCCAGGCATGGACGATGAAGTCCTCGCCGCCCCGCGTGGTAAGGCGAAGTTCGCGGCCGTACGCGTCCTTGTAGCCGAAAGCGCAAAAACCCATCCCCGTGCCAGAGCAGCTCGCGAGCTCGGGAAAGCCGAACTCGTTCCGCATTGCCTGGTCAGACGCGCTGTCTCCCACGTCCGGGAGCACGTATAGTGCTTGCCACCCGGACTCCAATAAATACCTTCGGGCGTCACGGTAGAGCATGTCCTGACGCAAGCCACCGAGTTCGGGTGCGGGGAGAGCAGACTGAACCGGACTAGCGACTCGGAGCGCCTCTTCTTCGTCTCCCGCCCCGGGCCAAACTTCTTTGGCACATGTCTCCAAAAGCTCAACAGCTCGCTTTGACCCTGTGAGGTTGAGCTGAACCCATTCCGTCCCAAACGACATTTTAAGAAACTTGCTTCCTTTGAACTCTACTTTGAGGAAGTCTTCTTGTTCAAAACTTAAGAGCATAACTGTTGGATGAATGGTAATTGCTCACCCCCAAGCGGGCTGAGCCGGGCGAACGGGCGGTTGACGGGGGAGTGCGGGGCTGATTCAAGCTTTGGATGCATCGCGCCGCGCTCGAATCGCTCGACAAGGAAGCGCTGAT
>JACCSN010000425.1 GCA_013812985.1 Hyphomicrobiales bacterium
CGGTGTTCCTCAACCGGATGCGGACCGGGCGCTTCATCCTGGCCGTCGGCGGCTCGCCGCACGCGGCGGAGCTGAGCGGCGTATCCGTCTCCCGCACGATCGTCTGGGCGCACGCGATCTCCGGCCTGCTCGCGGCAATCGCCGGCATGATGGTCGTGGCGCGGCTGCAGATCGGCCAGCCGTCGATCGGCGACGACTGGCTGATCCTGTCCTTCGCGGCGCCGGTCATCGGCGGCGCGCTGCTGCAGGGCGGCCATGTCAGCGTCGCGGGCACCTTCCTCGGCGTCGCCATCGTGGCGATCATCACGCAGGCGCTGGTCCTCTTCGAGATCGACCCCTTCATCGTGCAAATCGTGCTCGGCGTGCTGATCCTCTGGGCGGTCGGCATCAACCGGCTGCGCGAGATGGGCGTCGCCAGAGGCATGCGGCGCGCCGGCGCCTGAGGATACGAGCATGAGCACCGAGGCGAGCGCGTTCGCGCTGGAAGCGCGCCACGTGACGAAGACGTTCCCGGGCGTCAAGGCGCTCCAGGACGTGTCGATCCGGCTGCGGCGCGGCTCGATCCATGCCCTGCTCGGCGAGAACGGCGCGGGCAAATCGACGCTGATCAAGGTGATCACCGGCGTCCACCAGCCGGATACCGGCGAGATCCTGCTCGACGGCGTTCCGACCCAGATCAGGAACGCCCACCACGGCAGCTCGCTCGGCGTCTCGGTGGTCCACCAGGAGCGGCACCTGGTGCCGCGCTTCTCGATCGGCGAGAACATCATGCTCGATCGCCTGGCGACGGGCCCGCTCGGCACCGTGGATTACCAAAGCGTTCACCGCGAAGCGTCGAAGTGGCTCGCCGTGCTCGGCCTCGACCTTGACCCGCGCACTTTGGTCTATCGCCTGTCGGTGGCGCAGATGCAGCTCGTCGAGGTCGCCAAGGCGCTGTCGCACGAGTCGCGTGTGCTCCTCATGGACGAACCGACGGCATCACTGACGCCGCATGAGACGGACACGCTCTTCGCGCTTCTCCGCAAGCTGCGCGACAGCGGCGTCACCATCGTCTTCGTCAGCCACAAGCTGGAGGAGGTGCTGGACATCTGCGACCATGTCACCGTGCTTCGCGATGGCCGCAATGCCTGCGAAAGCCAGCCGATGGCGGAGATGACGCGGCAGGACCTGGTCCGCCTGATGATCGGCCGCAGCGAGCAGATCCCGGACTGGACGGCGCGGTCGCTCGCCGCCGCCGAGCCCGTCCTGGAGCTGCGCGCCGTCGCCACCGAGCTGGGGCATCGCGACATCGATCTGACGCTCAGGCGGGGCGAGATCCTCGGCCTTTACGGCCTCGTCGGTGCCGGCCGCAGCGAGCTCGCCAAATCCATCATCGGCCTGTTCAGGGTCACGGCCGGCGAAATTCGCGTCAGGGGCCAGCCCGCCCGCATCGACAGCGTCGCAACAGCGCGCGACCGCTACCGCATCGGCTATGTCAGCGAGGATCGCAAGGGCGAGGGGCTGATCCTCATGCATTCCGTGCTCGAGAACGCCGGCATCACCGTGTGGCGGCGGCTCGCCTCAAGCCTCGGATTCCTGACCGACCGCGCGGTCCGCGGGGCCGTCGAGCCGGCGATCCGCAAGCTCGAGGTGCGCACGCCGTCGCTGGACCAGATCGTCAACAACCTGTCCGGCGGCAACCAGCAGAAGGTCTCGGTCGCCAAGTGGATCGCCGCCGGGGTGGAGATCCTCATCGTCGACGAGCCGTCCGTCGGGATCGACATCAAGACCAAGGCCTATATCCACACGTTGCTCCGCGAACTGACGGATGCCGGCACGTCCATCCTGCTCATCACCAGCGACATGCCGGAGATGATCACGCTGGCCGACCGCATCGCTGTGCTCGACGAATACCGGCTGAAAGGCGAGTTCGCGAATGCCCGCGACTACGAGAAGATGAGCGCCGAAATCATGCGTCTTATCCATCATGACGACGAAATCGCCGCTTAGATGGAGATGCCTGCGGGCGCCGGTCGGTTTCTCCGCCGGGAATCTGGTCAAGCGACTTCCAGAACTGCGCTAGGCGCTTCTTCGTCATTGGTCACCGATACCGCGGGAGGAAGAGTGAACCCACGCCTCTGCAGCCAAAGTTCGACAATCTCGCTGTCCTCGTTCCGCTCATACCGCGCATTGGCGGGAGGTCGGATCAACACCGAACGCTCCTTTGGGAACCCGGCGAATTTCAGCTTGAATGCAGCGGCTACCAGTCTGCCTCCCGGCCCGAGCGCGGCGCCGCGGCGGCCGAGCGCGGAAAAAAGGTCGCTGGCCTTGCGGATCTCCATCTCCTTTTCTGCGCCACCCCAGAACTGGCGGAGCTCGACGAGCCGGATCGCCTCCAGCCCATCGATGTCTTCGCACAGTAGAGATTCCTGGCCCTTCTCGACGAGGGGCTGCAGCGTGAACTTGTCGCCGGCGGGAAAATAACCCGGGTCGCCGAACAGCCTGTCACCAAGGCAGGTCAGATAGAGCTTGATCTCGCCCTTCGTTCCGGCATGGACGGCCATCTCGTCTGCCTTGGTGTCATAGATCAGCACGTCGTGCTGCTGCGGCCGGTAGAATTCCGT